>JAYSWK010000128.1:0-2134 GCA_043718085.1 Rhodobacterales bacterium | reverse complement strand
AGATATGCGCCTCATGCCCGCAATTGGGGCAGATATAGGTGGACATGTTCTCGATCAGCCCCAGCACCGGGGTCTTGAGCTTGACGAACATGTCCAGCGCCTTTCGCGCATCCAAAAGCGCCACATCCTGTGGGGTCGACACGACCAGCGCCCCGGTCAGATGCGTCCGCTGGCACAGGGTCAACTGGATATCCCCGGTGCCGGGCGGCAGATCGATGATCAGAATGTCCAGCTTGCCCCAGTTCACCTGACCCAAAAGCTGCTGCAAGGCCCCCATGATCATCGGCCCGCGCCAGATCACCGCCTCGTCCTCTTTCAGCATCAGACCGATCGACATCATGGTCACGCCATGGGCATGCAACGGTTCGATGATCTTGCCATCGGGCGAGGCGGGGCGCTTGGACACGCCCATCATCCGCGGCTGGCTTGGCCCATAGATATCGGCATCCAGCAGACCGACCCGCCGCCCCTGCCGCGCCAGTGCCACGGCCAGGTTCGAGGCGACGGTGGATTTGCCCACCCCCCCCTTGCCCGAGGCCACGGCGATGATCCGGTCCACGCCCGTCACCCGTTGCGGCCCGCCCTGTTGCGGCGTCGGATGCTGGCCGATTTTCAGACTTGGCGCCGCCGCCTTGGCCGCAGGGCCATGCGCGGTCGTCACGACAGAAACCGAGGTCACGCCAGGCAGCGCCTTGACCGCTATTTCGGCTGCGGCCTGCGTCGGCCCCATCCCGCGCGCCTCGTCCGGGCTGGGCGCCTCGATCACGAACCTGACCGCGCCCGCCTCGACCGTCAGGGCACGGACCAAATCGCGGCTGACCAATGTGCCCCCGGCTGGCGTCGAAATTCGGCCCAGAACCCCCAGCACTTCCTCGCGCGTGACAGCCATGCTGTTTCTCCCCCGCCCAAAACAACGGCAACCTGTTCTGCTTTGCGGCAAAGGGCAAGTCCCGCTTTGTCAGATGCTCAAAAATTCCACTAAGCGCCTGTTAATCGTAACGTTTTTGTGATGGTCAGCCATGACGATGCTGCATAGCGGCATTGTTAATGGGGGATATTGCGCAGTTGCAGCATTGGCCCCATCTTTGTCCAGTCAGCGCGACAGACATGGGCCGGTGATCGGTCAGACTGCGCGCCAAGGAAAGAATGTGAGGCATCAAATGGCATATGTGAATTCGAGCTCCTCGTCTGTGGGCATCTTCGGGCGTCTCGCAGCCCTCTTGGGTCAGCTGCAAGCCAGCGCCAACCGTCGCGCGGTCTATCGGCGCACGGTCACGGTCCTGTCAGCCATGAACGACCGCGAACTTGCCGACATCGGCATCAGCCGCATTTCGATCCAGGACGTCGCCCGCACGTCGGCCTACGGCCAGTAATTTCGCCCGACCGCCGGGGTTTGACCGGCTTTCGGCCTGACGATTGGGGCCCCCAGACTTTCTGTCACCCTGATACGGCCCAGCCTTGCTGGCTCGCTCTGTACGATTGACCCAATCCTCCTCCCCGGGGCAATCGGACATGCGGCACCCTTGACCTCCTCCCCAAGGGTGCCGCCTTTTCGCTTGCCAGCGGCAATTCCGCCGGGAATGATGGTCGCGCAAAGGGGGGGCGCGTTTGCAAATTTCCATGTTTTCGGCGGCACTCGTGGCCAGCCTCGTCGGTTATGGCTCGACCATTGCCCTTGTTCTGGCCGCAGCCCAGGCACTGGGCGCGACCGAGGCGCAGGCCGCAAGCTGGGTTCTGGCCATCTGCCTTGTCAAAGCGGTCGGCTCTGCCGGATTATCCGCCTATTCCCGGATGCCCGTGGTCCTGGCCTGGTCGACACCGGGGGCTGCCCTGATCGCCGCGACCCATGGAATTTCCATGGCCGAGGGCGTCGGTGCCTTTGTTCTGGCCGGGGTGCTGATCGCGCTGACCGGCGCGCTTCAGCCGCTTGGCCGGGTCATGGGCCTTATCCCCGACGGTATCGCGGGCGGCATGTTGGCGGGGGTGCTTTTGCCATTCTGCCTGAAAGGGGCCGGGGCGGCGCAGGGTCTGGCCTGGCTCGCCTTGCCCATGCTGGCGGTTTTCGTCCTTGTCCGGCTGCGAAGCCCTGCACTGGCCGTGCTGGCGGCCTTGGCGACCGGGATTGCCAGCGCCT
>JAYSWK010000127.1:0-2138 GCA_043718085.1 Rhodobacterales bacterium | reverse complement strand
GCATGGGCGGCGATCTTTTGTTCGACGGCACCGAGAAGATGAACGAGATGGGGCCGAAGTCGGATATGGCCGGGGCGACCGAGCGGGTGGCGCATGTGGTCGAATGCCGGCCCGAGATTTGCACGCTGGACTGCGGCACCATGAATTTCAACGAGGCCGATTATGTGATGGTCAACACGCCTGGCCTGCTGCGCGATATGGCCAAGCGGATGGTGGCGAGCGGCACGCGGATCGAGATTGAGGCGTTTGACACCGGGCATCTGTGGCTGGCCAAGCAGTTGGCAAGCGAAGGGATCATTCCCGACCCGGTGCTGGTGCAATTGTGCATGGGCGTGCCATGGGGCGCGCCGGATGATCTGAACACCTTTCTTGCCATGGTCAACAATGTGCCCGCCAACTGGTTCTGGAGCGCCTTTGCCATTGGCCGCAACCAGATGGCCTATGTGGCGGCCTCGGTTCTGGCGGGGGGCAATGTGCGGGTCGGGCTTGAGGACAATCTGTGGCTGGACAAGGGCGTGCTGGCCACCAATGCGCAACTGGTCGAGCGGGCGGTCAGCATCATCAGCAATCTGGGCGCGCGGGTGATCACGCCGGCCGAAGTGCGGGCGAAGTTGAAGCTGGAGAAGCGGGCGCCTATGCCCAAGTGAGTGCGGGCCGCCGGGGATGCCTCAGGCGGGGATAGTCTTGAAAAGATGAAAGCCCAGCCAAGGCGCGGGCAAGGGAAGGATCAGGCGATGGCACGCAAGGCGGCAATCATTGGTGGCGGGGTTATCGGCGGCGGTTGGACGGCGCGGTTTGTGCTGAACGGCTGGGATGTGAATGTTTTCGATCCGGGCCCGAATGCGGTAGCCAATGTTGAAATCATGTTGGCAAACGCAAGGCTGGCCGTGCCTTCGCTGTCGGATGTGCCGATGCCGACCGAAGGCCGCGTGAAATTCTGCTCGACCATGGCCGAGGCGCTGGAAGGTGCCGAATATGTGCAGGAAAGCGTGTCGGAGCGGTTGGAGTTGAAGCATCAGGTCTATGCCCAGATGCAGCAGGCCAATCCCGGCATCCTGATCGGGTCGTCCACCAGCGGGTTCAAGGCGGTCGATCTGCAAAAGGGCGCGGTCAACCCGGCGAATATCATCGTGGCCCATCCGTTCACGCCGGTTTACCTGTTGCCCCTGCTTGAGATTTCGGCCTCGGCGGCGAATTCGCCCGAGGTCATCGAACGCACCAAGGAGATCGTGACCGCCATTGGCATGTTCCCCTTGGTGATGCGCAAGGAAATCGACGCTTTCATCGGCAGCCGGTTCCTGGAGGCGGTCTGGCGCGAGGCGCTGTGGATGCTGAAGGACGGCGTCGCCACGACCGAAGAGATTGACGACGCGATCCGCATGAGCTTTGGTCTGCGCTGGGCGCAGATGGGGTTGTTCGAGAATTACCGGATTGCCGGAGGCGAGCAGGGGATGCGGCATTTCATGGCGCAGTTCGGGCCCTGCCTGACATGGCCCTGGACCAAGCTGACCGACGTGCCCGAGTTCAACGACGAGTTGGTCGATCTGGTGGCCGGGCAGTCGGATGCGCAGTCGGGCCATATGCATATCCGTGATCTGGAACGGCTGCGCGACCAGAACCTTGTCGGCATCCTGCGGTCGCTGAAGGACCGCAATGTGGGCGCGGGCAAGGTACTGCGCGCGCATGATGCCCGCCGCGCGGTGGCGTTTCATGAGCAGCCGCATGGTGCGCCTTTGGTCATGGCGCAGATGCAGGTTCTGCCCGGCTGGATCGACTATAACGGCCATATGACCGAAAGCCGCTATCTGTTTGCGGCCTCGGAAACCTGCGACGCGCTGTTGCGCCTGATCGGGGCGGACATGGACTATGTGAAGGGCGGCCATAGCTATTACACAGCCGAGACCCATATCATGCATCTGGGCGAGGCCAAGCTGGGCGACATGCTGACCGGCACGGTGCAGATATTGGGCGCGGATGAGAAGCGGCTGCATCTGTTCACCCAGATCCTGCGCGACGGGGTGGCGGTGGCGACAGTGGAACAGATGTGCCTGCATGTCGACATGGCGGCGGGCAAGACCTGCCCGGCCGCGCCCGACGTGCTGGCCCGTCTGCTGCCGATTGCCGAAGCGCACAAGGCG
>JAYSWK010000126.1:0-2143 GCA_043718085.1 Rhodobacterales bacterium | reverse complement strand
GCCTCCCATTGCTCAAACGGGCGGTTGTCAGCGGTTTCAGACTCCCAATAGGCGGTCTGGTAATTGGCCAGCGTATGGGCGGAGCCGAAGAAATGGTTGCCGGGGCCGACCTCGGCAAAGGCCTCCTCGGCCAGCTGGTTGTCGTCGATCTTCACCCCGTCGAGATAGGTGTGCAGCGCGCCGCAAAGATCGGTATCGAGGATGAATTTCTCGTAGGACATCGACAGCAAGCCATCGAGAAAGCCCGCCGAATGCAGGATGAAGTTCGCGCCACAGTGGATGGCGGCCAGCATCGACATGGTGGCTTCGGTCATCGCCTGCGCATCGGGAAGCTTCGAGGTGGTGAAGTTGCCCGAACAGCGCAAAGGCAGGTTCAGGCGGCGGGCCAACTGGCCGATGACCATCGAGCCGATAGCCGGTTCGGGGGTGCCAAAGGTGGGCGATCCGGTGCGCAGTGCTGTCGAGGAAAGGAAGTTGCCGAAAATCACCGGGGCGCCTTTGCGTTCCAGCTGGGTCAGCGCGCAACCGGCCATGGTTTCGGCCAAAGACTGGGCGATGGCCCCGGCGTTGGTGACCGGCCCCATCGCACCACCCAGAATGAAAGGCACCACCACCGCCGCCTGATTTGCCCGTGCATAGGCGCGCAAAGACCGGGTCATGGTGCCATCCCAGACCAAAGGCGAGTTGACGTTGACGTTGCCCAGGATCACGCAGTTCTGGTCAACGAAATCACCCCCAAAGGCGATGCGCGCCATGTCGATTGAATCCTCGCTGCGCTCTTCGGCGGTCACTGACCCCATGAAGGCACGGTCGGAATAGCGCAGGTGCGAATACACCATATCCAGATGCCGCTTGTTCACCGGAACATCGGTGGGTTCGCAGATCGTGCCGCCCGAGTGGTGAAACCACGGTGAGGATTGCGCCAGTTTGATGAAGTTCTGGAAGTCTTGCAGCGTGCCAAAACGACGGCCGCGGTCCAGATCCATGACGAAGGGCGACCCATAGGCCGGGGAGAACACCACATTGCGCCCGCCGATGCGGATGGATTTGGCAGGGTTGCGGGCATGTTGGGTGAATTCGGCGGGGGCGGATTTCAGAATTTCGCGCAGCATGCCCGGCTCGAACCGCACGCGCAGCCCGTCAATCCGGGCACCCGCCTTGCGCCAATGGTCGAGCGCCGCAGGGTCATCGCGAAAGTCGATCCCGATCTCGGCCAGAATCCGGTCAGCCACGGCTTCGATCTGGGTCAGGCCGTCCTCGCCCAGAATATCATAAGTGGGGATGTTGCGGGTGATATAGGGTCGACCCATATCGCTGCCGCTTTTGTCGGCACGTTCCTTGCGGCGGCCTTCGCGCCCGCCGTGGCGTGATCTTACCCCTGCTTCGTCGGTCATCGCAGCCCCTCTGAGCGTGAGTCCAAGCGCAGCAATGCTAGGCGGCTATGGGGGATACCGGAAAGGCCCGAGGCCGACATTGTGTCGGCCCCTCATGTCGTATTTCATCCAGACGCTACACCAAGATGCCGTGATGCCCGACAACCTCGGCTGAGCGCTTCTGCCTATTCGGCCGCCCAACCAGAAATGGCCTTCACATCGAGGAACTCCTCGATCCCCCAATGGCCACCCTCGCGCGCCCGCCCGCTGGCCTTGACGCCGCCGAACGGGCTGCCACGGCCCCGGCCCTGACCGTTCATTTCAATCATCCCGGCTTTCAGTTGCCGCGCCAGCCGGTTGCGGCGGGCGCCATCCTGACTTTGGACATAGTTGGTCAGACCGTAGATCGTGTCATTGGCCAGGTTGACTGCCTCGGCCTCGGTATCGAACGGCATGATCGCCAACACCGGGCCAAAGATTTCCTCGCGGGCGATGGTCATGTCGGGGGTGACATCGGCGAAGACTGTCGGTTTCACATAAAACCCACGGTTCAGCCCTTCGGGGCGGCCCAGACCGCCCGCCACCAGCCGCGCGCCCTCTTTGATGCCGGTTTCGATCAGGCTTTGGATCTTATTGTACTGCGCTTCGGATACCACCGGGCCGATATGCTTGCCGGGTTCATGGGCTGACCCCACTTTGATATTTTCGGCCACGGCCTTGGCGATGCCTACCGCTGCGGCATAGGCCGAACGCTCAACCAGCATCCGCGA
>JAYSWK010000125.1:0-13852 GCA_043718085.1 Rhodobacterales bacterium | reverse complement strand
ACCGGGAATGTGACCCTGGCGTCGAATTGAAAAGTGTCGGGGCATGCCCCGGCCTGAGGGAAAGGCGGGCCCCCACCTGGGGGCTTTCGTCATATGGGGTCTGAATGATGACTGACACGCCTTTTACGCCAAGTGTGGCCGAGCCGGGCTTTGGCGATTATGTGCAGCTTTTGAAGCCGCGCGTGATGTCGCTGGTCGTCTTTACCGCTTTGGTCGGTCTGGCGGTGGCACCTGTGCATCTGTATCCGGTGGCGGCCTTTTCGGCGGTTCTGTTCATCGCACTGGGGGCTGGCGCTTCGGGCGCACTGAACATGTGGTGGGATGCCGATATCGACGCGGTCATGGGCCGCACGGCGGGCCGCCCGATCCCATCGGGGCGCATTCAGCCGGGCGAGGCCTTGGGGCTGGGGCTGGCCTTGTCGGGCTTTGCGGTCGTCATGCTGGGCTTGGCCACCAACTTGGCCGCAGCGGGCCTTTTGGCCTTTACCATCTTCTTTTACGCCGTGGTCTATTCGATGTGGCTGAAGCGGCGCACGCCGCAGAACATCGTGATCGGTGGCGCGGCCGGGGCTTTCCCGCCCATGGTGGGTTGGGTCGCGGCCACGGGGTCGGTGTCGATCGAAGCCTGCCTGATGTTCGCCCTGATCTTCATGTGGACGCCGCCGCATTTCTGGGCGCTGGCCCTGTTCATGAAGGATGACTATTCCAACGCGGGCGTGCCCATGCTGACCGTGACCCATGGCCGGCGGGTGACGCGCGCCCATATCCTGATCTATACGCTGCTTTTGGTGCCTTTCGCCATGGCGCTGGGCTGGACCTCGATCGGGGGGCCGGTCTATATCGCCGTGGCCGTGGTCTTGAACCTGGGCTTCGTCGTTGGTGCGGTGCGCATCATCCGCCGCGACGAAATGTCCGCCGAGGCCGACAAATATGCCGCCGAAAAGGCTTTCTTCCGCTTTTCATTGCTTTATCTGTTCTTGCACTTTGGCGCACTTCTGGTCGAAGCCGTGCTGCATTCCTTTGGATACGGGGCGCTGTGAGATGACGTTCAAGCCGGAACATGAGATCTACAAGCGGCGCTTCTCGCGCAATCTGGGGGTGGGCCTGGCCCTGGCGGCTTTTGTCCTGCTGAGCTTTCTGCTGACAGTGGAAAAGGTGACCCATGGCGATCCCATCGGGGCGCTGAACGGCACGTCCTATGACAAGCCCGACGCCGATGCGGGGACAACCACGCCATGAACCGCCAAAACCGCACCGCAGCCTGGCTGGCCGGCGTGGCGCTGGTGATGATGTCCTTGTCCTTTGCAGCCGTGCCGTTTTACCGCTGGTTTTGCCAGACCACCGGGTTTGGCGGGACCACTTCCGTGGCCGCCAAGGCCCCGGATCAGGCACTGGACCAGAAGATTGTCGTGCGGTTTGACGCCTCGCTGGACGCCGGCATGCCCTGGACCTTTCGGCCCGAGCAGGTCGAGATGACGCTGCCCATCGGGCAAACCGGCCTGGCCTTTTTCGAGGCCAGCAATCCGACGGACCGGGTCGTGGCGGGGCAGGCGAGCTATAATGTGACGCCGGATGCGGCGGGGCTGTATTTCACCAAGATCGATTGTTTCTGCTTTACCGAACAGGTCTTGCAACCGCATCAGACCGTGTCGATGCCGGTGACCTTCTTTGTCGATCCCGCCATCCTGCAGGATCGTGAGGGCAAGTTGGTGCATGAAATCACCCTTTCCTACACTTTCCACGAAATCCCGCTTCCGCAGACGCAGGCAGCCCTTGCCCCTGCGGACCAGAAGCCGATAAACTGACGCCAAGAAAATACGAAGGAAGCCCGCAATGGCCCATAGCAAGAACCACGACTACCATATCCTGCCGCCATCGATCTGGCCCTTCATGGGGGCCGCCTCGGGCTTTACGATGCTGATCGGCATGGTGTTCTGGATGAACCATGGCTCGGCAGAGCGGGGCACGCCCTTCATCGCCATTCTGGGCCTGCTGGGGGTTTTGTACACGATGTACGCCTGGTGGTCCGACGTGGTGCATGAAGGCAACACCGGCGATCATACCCCGGTCGTGCGCATCGGCCTGCGCTATGGCTTCATCATGTTCATCATGTCCGAAGTCATGTTCTTTTCGGCCTGGTTCTGGACCTTTTTCAAGCACCGCATGTATCCGATGGGCCCGATGTCGCCAATTCAGGACGGTGTCTGGCCGCCGGCCGGGATCGAGCTTTTCGACCCCTGGCACCTGCCGATCATCAACACGCTGATCCTTTTGTGTTCCGGCGCTGCGGCCACCTGGGCCCACCATGCGCTGGTCCATGACAATAACAACCGCAAGGATATCAAGCAGGGCCTGTGGCTGGCGATTATTCTGGGTGTGATGTTCACCGGCTTTCAGGCCTATGAATATGCCCATGCCGGGTTTGGCTTTTCGGGCAATATCTATGGCGCCTCGTTCTTCATGGCGACCGGGTTCCATGGCGCCCATGTGATCATCGGCTCGATCTTTCTGACCGTCTGCCTGATCCGCACCTACAAGGGCGACTTCACCCCCGAGGCCCATATCGGCTTTGAAGCCGCTGCCTGGTACTGGCACTTCGTCGACGTGGTCTGGCTGTTCCTGTTCGCGGCAGTCTACGTCTGGGGCGCTGGCTGATCGGGCGGATACCGGGGGTTTCACACCCCCGGGCCCCCGTGGGATATTTATGAACCGATGAAAGGGGCTTCGCGGCCCCTTTTCCTTTGGAGGTGGCATGAAGCGCTTTATCGGGCCGGTGCTGTTCGGGGTGATCGGGGTGGCCATTCTGGTCAACCTCGGCCTGTGGCAATTGCGCAGGTTGGAAGTCAAGGAGGCAAAGCTGGCAGCCATCGAGGCGATGTTGGCCGGGCCTGTGGGCGAATTGCCGCCAGACGGTGCTGACATCGCCAAATGTCGCTATTGCGGCGTCGAGGCCAAGGGCAGATGGACGGGCGAGGTGGTCTATTCGCTGGACAGTTTGCGCGACGGCGGGCCGGGCAGGCGGGTGATCGCCGTTCTGGAAATGGCGAGTGGTCGCCGCGTGCTGGTTGATAGGGGAATCTGGCTGGACGGGACCGAGGCCGCACCGCAACAGCCGCATGAGGCGCAGGTTGTCGGAAATCTGGATAACCCGCAAGAAACGGATTCTTATACACCGCAACCGGACCGTACGAAGAGGCTGTGGTTTGCGCGTGATGTGGTTGCCATGGCGGCCCAATTGCACGCGGAACCGACACTTATTGTCGCGCGTGAGCCGACGGGTGACGGGATCACGCCGATGCCCGTGGATACTTCGACTATTCCCAACAACCATTGGCAATATGCGGTGACGTGGTTTTTGCTGGCGGCGGTGTGGTTGGGGATGACAGGCCTGCTGCTGTGGCGTATCAGGCAGCGCGGGGCATGAAGGCGGTATGATGCAGTATATTTCGACGCGGGGGCAGGCCCCGGTTCTGACGTTTTCCCAGGCGATGATGACGGGGCTGGCGCGCGACGGCGGGCTATATGTGCCGCAAAGCGTGCCGGTCCTTTCGCGGTCCGAGATCGCGGCCATGGCGGGCTTGAGCTATGAAGAGATCGCCTTTCGCGTCATGTGGCCGTTTCTGGGCGACACCTTTGCCCCGGACGAGTTTCGCGGCCTGATCGCCAAGGCCTATGCGGGGTTTGGCCACGCCGCCCGCGCGCCCTTGGTGCAACTGGCGCCCAACCATTTCCTGCTGGAGCTGTTCCACGGGCCGACGCTTGCCTTCAAGGACTTTGCCATGCAGCTGATCGGCCAGATGATGCAGGCGGTTCTGGCCAAGTCGGGGCAGCGGATCACCATCGTCGGGGCCACGTCGGGCGATACCGGATCGGCGGCGATGGAGGCGTTCCGGGGGCTGGCCAATGTGGATCTGTTCATCCTTTATCCGCATGGCCGCGTCAGCGACGTGCAGCGCCGCCAGATGACGACGCCGGCCGAGGCGAATGTCCATGCCATCGCGATGGATGGCGACTTTGACGACTGTCAGGCGCGCGTCAAGGACATGTTCAACGATCTGGCCTTTCGCGATGCGGTGCATCTGGCGGGCGTGAACTCGATCAACTGGGCGCGGGTTCTGGCGCAGGTGGTCTATTATTTCAGCGCGGCGTTGGCGTTGGGCGCGCCTGGGCGTGAGGTCAGTTTCACGGTGCCGACCGGCAATTTCGGCGACATTTTCGCGGGCTATATCGCGCGGCAGATGGGTCTGCCGATCAAGGAGCTGGTCATTGCCACCAACCAGAACGACATTCTGGACCGGGCGCTGAAGTCGGGCGACTACCGGATGGACGGGGTCAAGCCGTCGATCAGCCCGTCGATGGACATTCAGGTGTCCAGCAATTTCGAGCGTGTTCTGTTCGACGCCTATGGCCGCGACGGGGCGGCGATCACGGCACTGATGGGTGAGCTTGCGACGGGCGGTTTTCGCATCAGCCAGGGTGCCTTGCAGATGCTGCGCGCAACCTTTGCCTCGGGGCGGTGTTCGGAAGACGAGACCAGGGCCATGATCAAGGCGGCCTTTGCAGCCACGGGCGAGGTTCTGTGCCCCCATTCCGCCGTGGCGGTCAGGGTGGCCGAGGGCCATCTGGGCCCCACGCCGATGATCACGCTGGCCACGGCGCATCCCGCCAAATTCCCGGATGCGGTCGAGGCCGCGATGGGCGTCAGGCCCGCCCTGCCACCCCGCATGGCCGACCTTTTCGACCGCAAGGAGCGCGTGACAAGGCAACCCAATGACCTTAAGTCTTTGCAATCCCTTGTGCGGGAAAGGATTGCTCACCAATGACTTCGGGGACCACCAGACTGACGACCCTGCCGAACGGCGTGAGAATTGTGACCGAACATATGCCGGGGCTGAAAAGCGCCTCGGCGGGCGTCTGGGTCATGGCGGGGGGGCGGCATGAGCGGGCCGAGCAGAACGGCATCGCCCATTTCCTGGAGCATATGGCCTTCAAGGGCACCAAGCGGCGCACCGCCTTGCAGATTGCCGAGGAGATCGAGGATGTCGGTGGCTATATCAACGCCTATACCAGCCGCGAGATGACCGCCTATTACGCCCGCGTGTTGCAGGCCGATGTCGCCATGGCGCTGGATGTGATCGGGGATATCGCGCTGAATCCCGCCTTTGACAAGCGCGAGATCGAGGTCGAGCGCCACGTCATCCTGCAGGAAATCGGTCAGGCGCTGGATACGCCGGACGATATCGTCTTTGACTGGCTGCAAGAGGTTTCATACCCCGACCAGCCCTTTGGCCGCACCATTCTGGGGCCGCAAGAGCGGGTCAGCCAATTCAGCCGGGCCGATCTGCAGGGCTTCGTGAAGGAAAACTACGGGCCGGGGCAAATGATCCTGGCGGCAGCCGGAGGCGTTGACCATGACGCCATCGTGGCCCAGGCCGAGGCGATCTTTGGCGGTCTGAAGGCGCGGGCGCAAAAGGCATTTGAACCGGCCAGGTTCATGGGCACCGAACGGCGCGAGGTCAAGGATCTGGAGCAGGTCCATTTCGCCATGGCCTTTGACGCGCCGGGCTATCGCCACCCCGATGTTTACACAGCCCAGGTCTATGCCATGACGATGGGGGGCGGCATGTCCTCGCGTCTGTTCCAGAAGATCCGGGAAGAGCGGGGCTTGTGCTATTCGATCTTTGCCCAATCGGGCGCCTACGAGGATGCGGGCCAGATCACGCTTTATGCGGGCACCAGTGCCGAGGAAATCTCGGCCCTGACGCAGCTGACGGTGGATGAGTTGAAACGCGCCGCCGATGACATGTCCGAACCCGAGGTGGCCCGCGCCCGGGCGCAGATCAAGGCGGGGATGCTCATGGGGCTGGAAAGCCCCTCGTCGCGCGCCGAACGCATCGCGCGTCTGCTGGCGATCTATGGTCGCGTGCCCGAGGTGGACGAGGCGGTGGCGCGTATCGATGCGGTCACAACTGCCGATGTGCGCCGCTATGCCGGCGAGGTCACGGGGGCAGGGGCCGCGCTGGCGCTGTATGGTCCGGTGGACCGGGCCCCCACGCTGGAGGAGATCCGCGCAAGGCTGGCGGCCTGATGCTGAGGATGCATCGCAAACCCAGGATCGAAACCGAGCGGATGACGCTGCGGCTGCCGGCCCATCAGGATTATCGGGCCTGGGCCCAGTTGCGCGACACTTCGGCGGAGCATCTGGCGCAGTGGGAGCCTTTGCGCGCCGCTGATCATCTGACCCGCAAGTCCTTCACCAACCGCGTCTACTGGGCCGCGCGCGCCGAGGCGCAGGGCACGGCACTGCCCGTATTCCTGATCCGGCGCGACGACAAGCAGCTTCTGGGGGCCATCACGCTGGACAATATCCGCCGTGGTCCCGCGCAGGCCGGGACTTTGGGCTATTGGATCGGTGCGCAACATGCCCGCAAAGGCTATATGCGCGAGGCCATTCTGGCCGTGGTGCATCACGCTTTTCAGGTGCTTGACCTGAGCCGGATCGAGGCGGCCTGCCTGCCGGAAAACCTGGCGTCGCGCGGCGTGCTGGAGAAATGCGGCTTCAAATACGAAGGTGTCGCGCAAAGCTATCTGCAGATCAACGGGCGCTGGCGCAACCATGTGCTTTACGCCAATTTGCGCCATGACCGTCGCGGCAAGACCGACGCAAGCTAAAATTCCTGTGGCAAGAATTTTGGCCCCCTGATCTGGCGCTGTGATCCGATTTGGCGCTGGCCTAGGGCGGCCCTTTCAGTCAGACTGCGGCATGACCGGAGCGGGCGATCCGCGACCGGCTAAGTCCCCGTGCTTTTCTGCGGGTCGGGAGCCAATGTGGCCGATATCAAGATATTGCTGTTGCGCGGGGTCAATGTGGCAGGGGCCAATCGGCTGCCGATGGCCGAATTTCGCGAAATGCTGGGCGAATTCGGTTTGAAACATGTCGACACCCATGTGCAAAGCGGCAATGCCGTTTTCCTGGACCCCGGCGTGGCCGATCTGGAAAGCAAGATCGGCTCGGCCATGCTGTTGCGGTTTGGATTCAAACCGGCGTTGTTCATCCTGCCGCTGACCGAATATCGTGCCGTTCTGGCGGCAAATCCCTACAAGGCCGCAGGCGCGGTCGATGGTGGCAAGGTCCATGTGGTCTTTCTGGCAGAGCCGGCCACGGGTGCCGATCTGACCGGGTTGCGTGCCCATGCCGTCGAGGGTGAAGACGTGACGCTGACGCCAAAGGCGCTGTATCTGCACACACCGGCCGGCTATGGCAGGTCGGCTTTGGCCGAGAAACTGCCGCGCTACATCAAGACCACCCAGACCGCGCGCAACCAACGCTCGTGCGAGTCGATCCTGGCGCTGGCGCTGGCCCTGCCTGCTGCATAGGGGCCATGGCGATGCGCTGGTTTCTTGGCCTGATCCTGATGCTTCTGGCAGCACCGGGATGGGCCGAGGGGCGCATTCCATCCGATTGCATCGCCTTGTCACAAACGGGTCAGGTCGTGCCGGCCCGCTTTGACCTGACGGCGGAACAGGTGCGGATCCGCTTTTTGCAACACGCAAGTTTTGCCATTGAAAGCAGTGGCTTGCTGGCCGTGACCGATTACACGGGCGAGATCGGCAATAGCCAGATCATCCCCGACATCGTGACGATGAACAATGCCCATGCCACGCATTTCACCGATGACCCCGACCCGCGCGTGCCTTTGGTGCTGCGCGGCTGGGGCGAGGGCGGCGCGCCCGCATCCATTGACATTGATCTGGGCGAAATGCGCATCCGCAATGTCACGACCGATCTGCGCGGCCCCTTTGGCGAGGGGGCGCGCAAGGACGGCAATTCGATCTTCATCTTCGAAGTGGCGGGGCTGTGCATTGGCCATCTGAGCCACCTGCACCAGATCCCGACCCCGGCCCAATATGCCGCGATCGGGCGTCTGGACGTGGTCATGGTGCCGGTCGATGGGGCTTTCACCATGAACGTGGCCGACATGGCGGAAGTGGTGCGACATCTGCATGCCCGGATCGTGCTGCCGATGCACTGGTTCTCGGACGAAGGGCTGGCGCGCTTTCTGGTGCAATTGAAGGATGATTTCACCATTCTGGTGCCGCAAAGCCCCGAGATCCTGATCTCGCGGGATGCTTTGCCGGGGCGGCCGGAAGTGGTGGTCCTGCAAGCGGCCCTGTTCCCCTGAGGTGGGCGGTTATGCGTAGTTGGCTCACCAGGAAGGTCGGTTTGAATGGAATTGGCTTTGGTCGGGAATCATGGGAAGGAAGGGGCAGAGGAATGCCATGCTGAACCCCGCCGACCCGCGTTTTCTGAACCATCTTGAGGGCTTGCTGCCCAAAGGCACCTTGCGCCCATCCGCGCCGCGCTATCTGGAAGAGCCGCGGGGTCGCTGGCAGGGGATCGCCGGGGCGGTGGCTTGCCCAGCCTCGACCGATGATGTGGCGGTGATCGTGCGGGCCTGTGCGGCGGCCCGTGTGGGGATCGTGCCCTGGGGTGGCGGGACGGGGTTGGTGGGTGGGCAGATCATGCCCGACGGGCCCTTGCCCCTGGTTCTGTCGCTGGAACGGATGAACCGGCTGCGCGCGATCTTTCCGGATGAAAACGTGGCTTTGGTCGAAGCGGGCATGATCCTGGCCGATGTCCATGCCGCTGCCGGTGTGGTAGACCGGATCTTTCCCTTGACGCTGGCCAGTCAGGGGTCGTGCCGGATCGGTGGCAATCTGTCGACCAATGCGGGCGGGGTGAACGTGCTGCGTTATGGCAATGCGCGCGACCTTTGCCTGGGGCTGGAGGCCGTGCTGCCCGATGGATCGGTGTGGAACGGGCTGAAGCGGCTGCGCAAGGACAATACGGGCTATGATCTGCGCGGCCTGTTGATCGGGGCCGAAGGGACATTGGGGGTGATCACGGCGGCCGCCTTGCGGCTGTTCCCGTGCCCGGCGGTCGAGGGGGCGGCGCTGTTGGTGGTGACGGACCCTGCCGCGGCCTTGCACCTGCTGGCATTGGCTGGTCAGCGGTTGGGGGGCGCTATTTCGGCCTTTGAACTGATATCGGGCATGGGTCTGGCCTTTCTGACCGAAACCATGCCGGATGTCCGCCAGCCGTTTGAAACGCCGCCGGACTGGATGGTGCTGATTGATCTGGGCATGGGGCTGGGCGGTGATCCCGCAGCGGAGCTTTTGGCGCTTTTCGAGGCCGCCCTGGCCGAGGGGCTGGTCAGCGACGGGATCGTGGCGCAGTCCCAGGCCCAGCGCGCCGCGTTCTGGGACCTGCGCGAGACGATCCCCATGGCCAACCGGGCGGTGGGGCCGGTATCCTCGCACGACATTTCGCTGCCCCTGGGCGAAATAGCGGGGTTCGTGGCGCGGGCGGAACCGGCGCTGATGCGGCTTGGTCCCTGGCGGATCAATTGTTTTGGTCATCTGGGGGATGGCAATCTGCATTACAACGTCTTCCCTCCTAAAGGGCATAAATCATCTGAATACAATGAGTTGCGGGACGATGTTAAGGATCTGGTTCATGACATGGTCGATGCTTTGGGCGGGTCGGTCAGTGCCGAGCACGGGCTTGGTCGGCTGAAAGTCGGTGATCTGGAACGCTTTGGTGATCCGGCCCGGTTGGCGGCGATGCGGGCGATCAAGGCGGCGCTGGACCCGGTGGGGATCATGAACCCCGGCGCGGTCCTGCGGTAGGCAACGGTCTTCGTCGCTGGTTAAAGCGGGATGGGTTTGCATGGTCGCGGAAATCGCTGCCTCTCGCATTCGCTCGAACGCGATTTCCGAAAGTCTCTTTGGTTCCGTGAAAACCCATCCCGCTCTGAACCCATCCCGCTTTACGCAGGCCGAACCGGCGCTGGTTTGCACCAGAGTGCCGCAAGCGATGTGCGACCGGGGGAGCCGGAACAGCCGCACGCCCTGCCGGTAAACCGACAGGGCGCTGGGGTGGGGTAGGTTTGGTCACGTGTTGCAAGCAGCGACCGTCCGGCTGGGTGAACCGGATGCCCCAAGTCATATGCTGATTCTGATTACCAAAGCGTAAATCGGGCCAGAACAGTCCGCAAAATTTCGGCCCCTGCCACATTCGCATGGAATGCGCCCCTTACAGCCCGTCGAATTCGCACAAGGCATGGACATCCATGCCCATGGCTTCCAGCTTTTTGCGGCCCCCAAGGGCGGGCAGATCCACGACAAAGGCGCAGCCGATGACCTGGGCACCCAAACGCTCGATCAACTTGATCCCGGCTTCGGCGGTGCCCCCGGTGGCCAGAAGGTCATCAACCAGCAGCACCTTTTCGCCGGGCTGCATGGCATCGTCATGAACCTCGACCACGGCCTCGCCATATTCCAGCTGATAGGCTTGGGAAATGGTCTGGCCGGGCAATTTGCCCTTTTTGCGGATCGGCACAAATCCGGTTGAAAGCTGATGCGCTACGGCCCCGCCCAGGATGAAGCCCCGCGCCTCCAGCCCCGCAACCTTGTCGATACGCAACCCGGCATAGGGCGACAGAAGCTGGTCCACACAGATGCGAAAGCCGCGCGGATCGGCGAAGAGCGTGGTGACGTCGCGAAACAGTATTCCCTCATGGGGGAAGTCCACGATGGTGCGGATGTAGTCTTTGACTGATTGGGCTTTGACGGTCTTTTTCATGCGCGCCTCAGATGATTGCAGGTTTGGATACCATGAGCCCGAAGACGGCCACAAGCGCGGTGAATGCGGGCCAGCGGCCATGGCTCGGCCAAGGGGAAACCGCCAAGTTGAATTGCCCAAAGCCTGGTAAAGGGCTGCACCGGCCCGGCCGGGACTGTAAAACCCGGTCGGCCCGCGCCACTGCCAGATAAAAGGCCAAATGGCGACCGGTGAACCCATCTGCCCCCAGGATCAGAACCTTCACAACACGCGGCCCGCGACCCCGGCCAACCTTGCGACCATTGCCGGGTCGCGTTTGTCCGGGGCGGTCATCACGGCATGGGTCAGGGCGCGGTCGCAGCCGCAGGGGCAGGGGGTATGGGCGGACAGATGGCCCGGCAAAGCGGCCACGACCCGGCGGGCACTCGCGGCATTGGCGGTCAGGGTGGCGATCACCTGGGCGACATCCACCGCGCCGTGATCGGGGTGCCAGCAATCGAAATCGGTGACCATGGCCAGCGAGGCATAGCAGATTTCAGCCTCGCGCGCCAATTTCGCCTCGGGCATGCCGGTCATGCCGATCACATCGGCGCCCCAGGACCGGTAAAGGTTGGATTCGGCCAGGGTCGAGAATTGCGGCCCCTCCATCGCCAGATAGGTGGCCTTGGGATGCAGGGTCAGCCCGGTGGCGGCCTCGGCCACGGCCGCGCTCAGCCGGGCGCAGGTCGGGTGGGCCAGCGAGACATGGGCGACAAGGCCGGGGCCGAAAAAGCTTTTCTCGCGGGCGAAGGTGCGGTCGATATATTGGTCGGTCACAACGAAATCACCGGGTTTGAAATCGTCGCGCAACGACCCCACGGCCGAGACGGCAAGGATATCGGTGACGCCCAACGCCTTCAGCGCCGCGATATTGGCGCGGTAGGGCACAGAGGTCGGGCTGTGGACATGGCCGCGCCCGTGACGGGGTAGAAAGGCCATATCGGTGCCCTGCAGCCTGCCGGTCAGGATCTGGTCCGACGGCGCGCCCCAGGGGGTGTCAACGCTGACCCATTCAGGTGTCTGCAACCCTTCCAACTGATAGACCCCAGACCCGCCGATCACGCCGATTTTGGGTTGCATCCGCGAGCCTCCGTTCAGGTTTGGGGTGAGTGTAGGAGAGGGGGTCGGGGCTGTCCAGATCTGGACGTTTTTTGAAACTGTACAAAATCAATGGGTTGGTTTTGGGACCTTAACGACGTGGAAAGGTTTGGGGGGAGATGTGTATTTGGGGCGATGTGAAGGGGGCTTGAAATCAACGGGTCTGGTCAAGGTGCGGTCAGTGCGGCGACCAGTCCGGTATCCCCGCCCAGAGCGGCCAGTTCAGCGGGGGTAATCCAGACCGGATCGTCGCAGGCGCGCGTCGCGTGGGAGGATTCGCTGGGCCACATCACGAGGTGGCGTTTCTCGGCGTCGGGCCAGAACTGGAAGCATGGGTCATTGCTCAGGGCGACATTGGCACAATCGGGTTCACCGAGGCGGGGGTAATGAGCGTGGTAATAGTCCGTCATGGCCTGCGAGTGAAACGCCTGCGTCGCTGTGTCGTCGCCGAAGGTCAGGAACGAGGCGTCTTTCCAGGCGGAGGGCAGCAGAGTTGCCAAATCGAGGGGACGGCCGGTTTTCAGGTCATAGCTCAACGGGTGAACATCGGTGAAGCCATGGGCGGCACCGGGGCAATAGGCGTCGATCGTCACGAGGATCGACAGGAAGGCCTGGCCATACATCACAACTTGAACCGTGCGACTGTAGTCGCCGGTTTGGTCTAAGACCCGCGCGCCGCCTTCGTCGATAGGGGCCACGCAGTCCATCGCGTCTTTCAGGACGGCACGGTCTTGGCGGGCAAGATCGGCATTGATCATGGCGGCAACGGGGCTGTCGCCTTTCAAGCGAGGCAAAGCCGCGATCTGCGCCAAGGGGCGGGGCGTCGTCAGGATATCGGCACCGGCGGGAAAGGCAGCAGAGAGAACAATCACCAGGGCCGGGCGCATTGGGGATGTCCTTGGGGGCGGCTGCGGCTACAGTGGTGGGAAATGGCGGTGGGGGCAAGGGGGCGTGATGCGGGAGTTGTTGGCGGCGGTGCGGGGGGCGTTTGAGGCGGTGCCGGAGGCCGCGCCGTTTTTGGCGGAATGGCCCGCGCCGGTGGTGAGCCGGGTTTTGCGGCCTGCGGCTTTGCCGGTCTGTCGGTGGCTGGAGGGTCTGAGCGGGATTGCGGGGCGGGTGCGCGACGCGGGGTTGCACTGGCGGCAGACCTATGGGGCGGGGGATTTTGGGACTGAGTTTCTGGACGGCTATGGGTGGAGCGAGTTTGTGGGGCTCAGGGGGCCTGTCGCCTCGGACCGGATGGCTTGCGGGGTTTTGGTCTTGGCGCCGGGGGTGGTTTACCCCGCCCATGCCCATGAGGCAGAGGAGGTCTATCTGCCGATCCACGGCGTGGCCGCGTGGATGAAGGGGGATCAGGGCTTTGCCCCGGTGCCGGTGAGGCAGGGCATCCATCACCCCTCTTGGGTGCCCCATGCGATGCGCGTCGGCCCCGAGCCTTTGGTGGCGCTTTACCTATGGCGCGGTGGTGATTTGGCCGCGACATCGGTCATTTTGGACGTTCAAGCGGCAGCACCTCGGTGACGACGGCGTAGTCCTTGTAGCCCAGCCTTGCCATGGGGCGGGCCTTGGTCAGATCGAAATGGCCATGGGTCAGGTATTCATCGCCGATATGCACGCCGGTCACAGTGCCGATGACCAGGAAATCGGCACCCCCCTCCAGTGTCACGATCTGCTGCAAGCGGCATTCCAGCGTGGCCGGCGCGCGGGCGACGCGGGGGCAGTTGATGGTCTGGCATTCGGCCTTGTCCACCCCGGCATGGGTGAATTCATCCGTCCCATGTGGCAGTTGGGCGGAGGTTTCGTTCATGGCAAGCCAAAGGGATTGCGCGACCATGTTGACGGCGAAAACGCCGGTCTGACGGATATTAATGATGGAATCCTTGAGATCACCCGCAAAGACCACTTGCGGCGGGGCATCGGCCACGGCGTTGAAAAAGGAATAGGGGGCAAGGTTGTCGCCCAGATTGCCGCGCGTGGAAATCCAGCCGATGGGGCGGGGCGCGACGATGGCCTTGAACGGGTTGTGGGGCAGGCCGTGGCCTTCGGAGGGGCGGTAGAACATGGGGGGTCCTGTGGTTTTGCGCGACCCTA
>JAYSWK010000124.1:0-5402 GCA_043718085.1 Rhodobacterales bacterium | reverse complement strand
AATGCCTGAACGGGCACCCGCCCGCACAAAAGACCCCGGACATCCGTCCGGGGCCTTTTTTTGTTTTGACTTGGATTTCTGGCACCGCCACGCCATGTAATGGCCAGGAGGTCACCATGCCGCAGCAAACCTTTCTGCTTGTCCTTGTCCTGGTCATCATCAGCGCGGGCACAACCGTGGCTCTTGCGGTCATGCTGGGGACGAACCTGGCCATTGTCTCGGGCGCCGCACTGGCGCTGTCGCTTGTCGTCCGGCGGGTGACACGATGACTTTGGACGACACGATCCTGGCCGAGGCGGGTCTGCCCCCCGAACATCAAGGCCGCATCCTGCTGATCGCTTGCGGTGCCCTGGCCCATGAAATCCTGGCGTTGAAGCGGTTGAACGGATGGAACCATCTGGACCTGCAATGCCTGCCCGCCAAATTGCACCTCTACCCCGACAAGATCACCGATGAAGTCACCCGCGCCGTGGCCGAACACCGGGGCAGCTATGAAACGATCTTCATTCTTTATGCGGATTGCGGAACTGGCGGGCTTTTGTTCGCAAAGTGCAAGGAATTGGGGGTTCAGATGCTGTCTGGGCCGCATTGTTATTCGTTTTTTGAAGGCAACGACATCTTTCTTGCCCGATCTGAAACCGAATTCACCGCCTTCTATCTGACCGATTTCCTGGTTCGGCAGTTCGACGCCTTTGTCTGGCGCCCCATGGGTCTGGACCGCCATCCTGAACTGCGTGACATGTATTTCGGCAATTATACCAAGCTGGTCTATCAGGCCCAAACCGATGATCCGGAACTGGATATCAAGGCGCAATCCTGTGCGGCGCGACTTGGTCTGGCTTACGAGCGGCGCTTCACCGGCTATGGCGATCTGGCCCGAGAGATGACCGACATGGCGCGATCGTGACGCCAGAAGACTTTCCCAAACTCTTTGCAGCCGGTTTTGCCGCACAGGACGGCGCGGGCCTGGCCGGCTATCTGGCAGTGGATGCAGATGTCGTCACCCTGACAGGCGCCGTGGCTGAAGGCGCGGTCGAGGCAAAGGGTCTTTTCGACATGGAGTTTGCCGGGGTCTTCGCCCGTGCCAAGCTGGTCTCGGGCCGGATGCGCCTTCGCCCCTTGGGTCCGGGTGGGGCCATCTTGCATCAGCGCTATGTGGTTATCGGCGCGCAAGATGCCGCGGGGCAGGACCTTCCACGGTTTGCCGCCGCCTTGACCGTGGTTCTTTTGGCGCGTGGCGACGGCTGGCGGGCGGTCAGTCTGGTCTTTTCACCCCTGGCCCAATAGTGCGCGCGCGGCTTGCCGGGCCGCGTCAGTGACCCGGTCACCGGCCAGCATCCGGCCGATTTCCTCGATCCGTTCTGCCGCACCCAGGGGGATCACGGTGGAAAACGTCTGGTCACCTTCCACGCGCTTTTCGACCCGCCAATGGTGACTGCCCAGGGCCGCGACCTGCGGGCTATGGGTCACAACCAGGACCTGCCCGCCTTGCGAAAGATGCTTGAGCCGCCGCCCGACCGCATCCGCCGTGGCCCCGCCGACACCGCGGTCGATCTCGTCGAAAATCATGGTCAGACCCGCGGTCGTTCCGGTCAGGCAGACCTTCAGGGCCAGCAGAAAGCGGCTTAACTCCCCGCCAGACGCGATCTTGTTCAGCGGACCAGCGGGTGCGCCGGGGTTGGTGGCCACGGTAAAGGTCACAAAGTCGCACCCTTCCGGCCCCGCCTCACCCAGGCTGATCAGCGTGGAAAAGGCGGCGCGCTCCATCTTCAACGGTGCCAATTCCAAAGCCATGGCCGCATCCAGCCGCAAGGCCGCCGTGCGCCGCGCTTCGGTGGTCTGCCCCGCCTGCCGTTCGTAATCCGCCTCAGCCTCGACCAAAGCTTTTTCCAGCAGTTTCAATCCTTTGGATCCAGAGTCCAGCGCATCCAGTTTGCATTGCACGTCTGTCAGATGCGCGCCCAGATCATCTGGCAGAACCCCATATTTGCGCGCCATGGCCCGAATGGCAAACAGACGCTCCTCTACTGCATCAAGGTCGGACGGATCAAAATTCAGGACGTCAAGCACGGTTTGGACGGCAGATTGCGCCTCACCCAGTTCGATCAGGGCCCGGCCAAGCGCCGTGCTGGCGACGTCCAGTTGACCGGCAACCGCATTGGATGCCCCGTCCAGCCACCGCTGCGCATCCAGCATGGCATTCTCGGCCCCATTTGTCAGGGCGGCTTGCGCCTTGGCGATATCCCCGCGGATGCGACCCGACGTTTGCATCATCCGGCGGCGAGCATCCAGCGCGGCTTCCTCGCCCAGTTCCGGTGCAAGCTTTCCAAGTTCGGCCACGGCGTGGCGCAAGAAATCCTCCTCCGCCCGCGCGGCTGCGACCATGGCTTCCGCTTCGGCCAATGCGGTGCGTACTGCGGCGCGATTGCGCCAGGCCAGCCGCAGGGTGCCAAGGTCCAGACCGGCAAAATTGTCCAACAGGTTACGGTGGCCCCGCGGGTTCAGCAAACCGCGATCATCGTGCTGGCCATGCAGTTCGACCAAAGTGTCGGAAAGATCGCGCAGAACCTCGCCCGAAACCCGGCGGTCATTTACAAAGGCGGTCTTGCGGCCATCGGCATGGTTGACGCGGCGCAGGATCAGATCATCCTCGGCCTCCAGACCCGCCTCGGCCAGCACGGCACGGGCGGCATGGCCGGTAGGCAGATCAAATTCAGCGATCACCTCGCCCTGCGCCGCCCCACTGCGCACCAACTCTGCCCTGCCCCGCCAGCCCAGCACAAAGCCCAAAGCATCCAGCAAGATCGACTTGCCCGCCCCGGTTTCGCCGGTCAGCACATTGAGCCCCGCCTGGAAATTCATCTCCAGCCGGTCAATGATCAAGACATCGCGGATGCTAAGCGCGCGCAGCATGGCCGAACCCGTAGGGCACGCAACCCGGGCGCACCTTGCTCACAACCACTCGCCCTTGACCATCTGGCGATAGATGGTGGCAAGCCAGCTTGTCCCCGTCGCCTCTGGCGAAAGGCCGCGCTTTTTCAATAGGTTGAAGGCATCCTGATAGAAGGGGCTTGATTGGTAATTATAGCCCAGGATCGCCCCGGCCGTCTGCGCCTCGTCGGTCAGGCCAAGACCCAGATAGCATTCCACCAGCCGCTCCAGCGCCTCGGCGGTGTGGGTCGTGGTCTGGAAATCCTGCACGACGACGCGGAAACGGTTCAAGGCGGCGGTATAGTGCCGCCCCTTCAGGTAATAACGCCCGATTTCCATTTCCTTGGCGGCCAGATGGTCAAAGGCCAGGTCGAACTTGAGGATGGCCGATTTGGCATATTCGGTGTCGGGATATTGTTCGATCACCACGCGCAGGGCCTGCAACGCCTGAAAGGTCAGGCCTTGATCGCGGCCCACTTCGTCGATCTGGTCGTAATACGACAAAGCCATGAGATACTGCGCGTAAGCCGCATCTTCTTCGCCGGGATAAAAGTCGAGATAGCGCTGCGCGGCCACGCGGGCCTCTTCGTAATTCTTGGTTTCGTGCAGCGTGAAGGCCTGCATGATCAGGGCGCGCTTGGCCCATTCGGTATAGGGGTAAAGCCGCTCGGCTTCCTGAAAGTAAAGCAGCGCATCCTTGGGCTTCTTGTTGACCTCAAGCTCCAACTCGCCGCGCTTGAAAATCTCTTCCGCAGTGTAATTTTCCAGCGGCAATTGCTTGGGTGCAGACCCGCAGGCGGCAAGGGACACCACCAACAGCGCCATGCCCAGTTTCAGCGCCGCGCCTGACTTTACGCCTGCCATTTCCCGCCTACCTCAACCCCTGATCGGACCGGCCCACATCGCAAGCCATCGCGCTTTGGCATGTCCTAGCACAGAAGTTTGGCAGGCGCAAAACGGCTTTCAGCGCCAAATTGTCGGTCAAGAGGGGATTCACGCAAACGCGGGAAGATCGCGCGCCTGAACGCCCACGCCGGGCAATTTGCCGCCTGCCAGAAAGTCGCAATCATCCAGCATCATGGCACCGGGCGTGGCGAAAAGCGTGCGCAGCAGGCGGTTGGTCAGGGCATGACCCGCGCGGATACCGGTATAGCGGGCCAATAGCGGCGCACCGGCCAGGGAAAGATCGCCCAGCGCATCCAACATCTTGTGGCGCACAGGTTCGTCACGATAGCGCAACCCGCCCGGCGACAGGATCTTGTCGCCATCGAAGACAACGGCATTCTCCAGCGTCCCGCCCAAAGCCAGACCCTTGGCGCGCATGGCATCAACGTCAGAGCGGCGGCAGAAGGTGCGGCTGTCGCTCAACTCGCGCACAAAAGCCCCGTTCGCCATGTTCAAACGGCGCGCCTGACGCCCGATGGCGCGGTCGGTAAAGTCGATGCGAAAGTCGATCTCCAGCATTTCTGCCGGTTCCAACCGGGCCAAAGCCTCGCCGTCACGCACTTCCACCGTTTTCAAAACGCGAATGGCGCGGCTCGGGGCCGCTTGGGCCTTGATCCCGCCCTTCAGGAGGCTTGCCACGAATTGCGCCGCCGAACCGTCAAGGATCGGCACTTCAGGCCCGTCAATCTCGATCAAGGCGTTGTTGATCGCAAGGCCAGCCAGGGCGGCCATCAGATGCTCGATCGTCGAAACCGAGGCACCAGAACCATTGGCAATCAGGGTGCAAAGCCGCGAGGGCACAACCGTGTCCCAGCGGGCCGGGATCAGCGTGTCGCCCAAGGTCAGATCAGTCCGGCGAAACCAGATGCCATAATCGGCCGATGCCGGGCGTATGACCATGCGCACCCCGGCCCCGCTGTGCAAGCCATGGCCCGTGAAGGTCACCGATGATTTTACCGTGTTCTGCAACAGACTGCCTCGTCATAGCTGCGAGATTTTCCCCGCTTGCATGCTGTTAGCTAAGTCGATTGCCGGGGATTCTCAACTCACTCTTTGTGACGAAGTGTAACACTGTGAAATCTTGCGCAACATATTGATCTACAAATGAAAAAGCCCAGACACTGTCCGGGCTTTCACGGCTTTGCAACAAGGTGTCAGTTCGCCTGACGGCGCAGAAAGGCGGGAATCTCGATCCGCTCCTGATCGGCGGAAAGTTCCGCCTCGTCGTCGTACGATGTGACCGGCGGCTGCTGACGTGCAGGCGTGCTGCGTTCGGCGCTGCCTTCGGCATGGCCACCGGCCATCCGGTTGATCAGGCTGCCGATGCCAAAGCGCGGCCGTTCGGCAGGCTGACGCGGGGCTGGCGCCGGCGCGGCTGCCGAGGCGGGGCGGGCCGTTGTCGGAGCGGGCGAGCGGCTGACTGCCGCCTGAAGCCGGGCCAAAGCTTCGGCCGACGGCGTGCCAGCCGCGCGCGGACGCGGTGCCACAAAGGCTGCGGCGTCAGCATCGCGGGGGGCGATTGGCAT
>JAYSWK010000123.1:0-13911 GCA_043718085.1 Rhodobacterales bacterium | reverse complement strand
ACCAATCCCCTGGAAGAGTTGAGCATCATCGACTATGGCGACTGCGCTTTCGACTATGCAAAGACCAGTTCCTTTCCGGAAACCCTGACGGAACACATCCGGAAAATCCTGACAGCAGGTGCTGGTTCCATCACACTGGGGGGCGATCATTACATTACCTTCCCCATCCTGAAGGCCTATGCCGAAAAGTTCGGCCCGCTTTCCGTCGTCCATTTCGACGCGCATTCTGATCTTTGGCCGGACGATGACATGACCCGCATCGACCATGGAACCATGATGTATAAGGCCGTCAAGATGGGCTATGTCGACCCGACACGCTCGGTGCAGATTGGCATTCGAACGACGACCGAAGATTACCTGGGCGTCCATGTTGTCGATGCCCGCGAGGTTCATGAATCCGGGACAGCCGCTGTTGTTGCCAGGATCAAGGAAATTGTGGGAAATACAAAGGTTTACTTGACCTTTGATATTGACGCGCTCGATCCTGCTTATGCCCCTGGAACGGGCACGCCGGTTTGGGGTGGGCTTCATTCCTGGCAGGCGGCGGCCATCCTTCGTGATCTTGCCGGCATCAATATGGTCGGTGGCGACGTCGTGGAGGTTTCGCCGCCCTACGACACGACCGGGGCCACGGCCATCGCAGGGGCCCATGTCGCCTATGAGCTGATTTGCCTTTACCATTGGGCACGGACGCAACGCTGATTGCGGGACAAAATCCATGGCAAGCGGCATATTCAGCTCTTGCCATGGGTCTTTCATCCTTCCTGGTGCAATTTTCACCGCATGACAACCCCCCAAAACCACCGTTTGACTGGCATCCGTGACCATTGCCTGAAGGCTGTGGGGTCAAGTCGCGGAGTTTGGACAGGCCGCCCAGGGGTCGCCCCTTGACCCACCCTTTGGAAACCGCCAAACCCCCCACATGGTTCCGCTCGACAAACTCGCCCAGATCACGCAGCGCTTCGAATATCTCGAGGCTCGGTTGAATGCAGGCGCCGCCCCGGCGGAAATTGCGGATATATCGCGTGAATACAGCGATTTGCGGCCGGTTGTTCAGGAAATCTCATCCTATCGCCGGGCACTTGATGACGTGGCCGAGGCCGAAATCATGCTTCAAGACCCTGAAATGCGGGCGCTGGCCGAAGAGGAATTGCCAGCCATCAGGGCCCGCATACCCGAATTGGAACAGCGCCTGCGCCTTGCCCTTCTGCCCAAGGACGCCGCCGACAACCACTCTGCCATCCTTGAAATCCGCCCCGGCACCGGCGGGGACGAGGCTGCCCTGTTTGCCGCCGACCTGCTCAGGATGTACCAACGCTTTGCCGAAACCCAAGGCTGGCAATTCGAAATCCTCGACCAGCAGGACAGTGATCTTGGCGGCATCAAGGACGTCTCGGTCAGCATCAAGGGCGAGGGTGTTTTCGCCCGCATGAAGTACGAAAGCGGCGTGCACCGGGTGCAGCGCGTGCCCGAAACCGAGGCGCAGGGCCGTGTCCATACCTCTGCCGCCACCGTAGCCGTCCTTCCCGAGGCCGAGGAGGTGGATCTACAAATCCCCGCCTCTGACATCCGCATCGACACGATGCGCGCATCCGGGGCCGGTGGGCAGCACGTCAACACCACCGATTCTGCCGTCCGCATCACCCATTTGCCAACCGGGATGATCGTCACTTCCGCCCAGAAGTCCCAGCATCGCAACCGCGAGATGGCCATGCAGGTCCTGCGCGCCCGCCTTTATGCGCTGGAACGGGAACGGGTCGACAATGCCCGCGCTGCGGACCGCAAGGCGCAAGTGGGTTCAGGCGACCGCTCGGAACGCATCCGCACCTACAACTTTCCGCAAGGCAGGATGACCGACCATCGCATCAATCTGACGCTTTATGCCCTGCCACAGATCATGGGGGGCGATCTGACCGAGGTGATCAGTGCGCTGATTGCCCATGATCAGGCCACCAAACTGGCCGAGATGGAAGGATGACAGGGGCCGAGGCCCTGCGACAGACCGCGCGCGCCCTGAACGATGCCGGGCTGACCGATGCCATGTCCGATGCCCGCGCCCTTTTGGCCCATGCCCTTGACCTGGCCCCTGAACGGCTGACGCTGCACTTGCCCGATCCCGTGCCGCCCGTGGCCGCGACCCGCCTGGCCGCCGCCCTTGCGGCCCGGCTGACCCGTCAGCCTGTCGCCCAAATCATCGGTCGACGGATGTTTTGGGGCCGCATGTTCACCGTCACCCCGGATGTGCTCGACCCCCGCCCGGAAACCGAGACTTTGGTGGCCTTGGCGCTGCAGCATCCGTTCGTCAAGCTGCTGGACCTTGGCACGGGCACGGGCTGCATCCTGCTTTCCCTCCTTGCCGATCAGCCCCTGGCGCAGGGAACCGGGGTGGACGTGTCCCCCCAGGCCCTGGCCGTCGCCACCCAGAACGCTGCCGTCCTTGGCCTGTCGCGGCGTGCCCGGTTCCTGCAGTCGAATTGGTGCAAGTCTGTCGCTGGCCGCTTCGATCTTGTCACCGCGAACCCGCCCTATATCGCCTCGTCCGAGATGCCCCACCTCGCCCCTGAGGTCCGCGATCACGAGCCCCATCTGGCCCTGACCCCCGGTGGCGATGGCTTGGATGCCTACCGCATCATCGCAACCCAGGCCCCCGCGCGGCTTTTGCCCGGCGGGCGGCTTCTGGTCGAAATCGGCCCCACCCAAGCTGCGGCAGTCACAGCGCTTTTTGCCAAAGCGGGGTTGGAAAACATCGCGGTCCGGCAGGATTTGGACGGGCGCGACCGCGTGGTCGCAGGCCAAAAACCCGCGGCTTAGGGCGATATTGGTCAAATTCGCCGTGAATTCCGCGAGTTTTCGCGCATGGGCCGCAAAAAGCACTTGTCAGCCCCCGCGCCCCATGCTTATTCAGTTTTACATGCAACGGGGCGGGCCGATTTATGGTCAAGCCTGAGGCATGTGCCAACCCGACCTTGACGGCAAATCCCCACTGGGAAATGGACACGATCTGGTGTCCGGTGCAGGTCAGACGGATATCTGGATCAAAGGACACAATGCGCTCTTCCAAGTCCCGTTCGCGTTCGAAAACGAACCGCCCGCGCACTCTCGGCAATATCATAAACCGCGTCTTTGACAGCTCTGGCCCCGAAGGCAAGGTGCGTGGCACGCCTGCGCAACTGATCGAGAAATATCAGTTTCTTGCCCGCGATGCCCAATTGTCCAACGACCGGGTTGCTGCCGAAAACTTTCTTCAGCATGCCGAACATTACACCCGCCTCTTGGCCGAGGCGAACCGCGAAATGGCGGCCGAGCAGGAAAGCCGCCAGCAGTATCAGCCGCAGACCAATCAACATGGCAACGGCGGCAATGGTGGCCAGAACGGCAATTCGAACGGCGGCCAGAATGGCAATCAGGGCAGCGGCCAGAACCAGAACCAGAACCAGAACCACAATCCAAGCCACAATCAGAACCAGGGCCAGAACCAGGGCCAGAACCGCGACCGTCCGCAAGGCGGCGACCGCGAACCGCGCCGGGATGACCGGGGTGATTATCGCCCGGAATACCGCTCTGACTACCGCCCCGATCTGGCGGACGAGCAACCCGTGGTAACTGCTCATGATCTGGTCGATCACCTGATTGGCGACGATGCAGGGCTGGTTGAAACGCCCGAGGCAGCCCAGCGCCCGGTGCGCAATGACGAGCCGCGCCGCAATGACGAGCCGCGCCGCAATGACCGGCCGCGCTATGACCGGCCGCGCGACGACCAGCGCCGCAGCTATCCGCCGCGTGTCGACCAATCCCAGCAGGACCGCGCCGAGCGTCCTGCCGGCCCCCGGCCCTCCGAACCAGCGGCGCCAAAAGCGGCCGAACCGGTGGTCCTGGCCGCGGCCGTTCCGGCTGATGCTGCCAAGCCCCGCGTCCGCGCCCCGCGCAAACCGGCCCCAAAACCGGATGCTGCGGCCAAGGAAGTGGCGGACGAATAGCTGCCCCGAAACAGGCGTCCCCGTTGCGATGACCTCGCCGGGGTGGCAGCCCGGACCGTCAAATCCCGGCCCGCTCTGGCGTGGTCCGGGCCGGGTCGATGGCCCCCATGGGCCTCCGGGTGGCGGCCGGGTGGCGGCTTGTCAATCCTCGGGGGTCACCAGGGCAATTTCGCCCGACCCTTCCAACTGCCGGATCGCCAAGATCACGGCCGTCATGGCCTCTTCGGCATCCTTGTCCTTGATCTTGCCACGCGCGGCGACCTCCTCGCGCAGGCTTTGCGCCATGCGTTGGGACAGGTTCTGCAGGAAATGTTCGGCACTTTCGGCCTGCTCGGGATTGGTCTGCGCCGCCGCAAGGGCCGTGACCAGCACGGGCTGATCGACGACCCGTACTACCTTTGGCACGTCGCGCGCGGCCAGCCTTGCCTTGATATGTTCAAAGGTAAAGATCGACTTGCGCACCGCATCGGCAAAACCCGCATCGGTTTCCTGCAAGCCCTTCAGCACCTCATCCCGCGTGACCGAGGCGGCAATGTTCAGGATCGCACCCACCCGTTCGCCCGGTGTCACGTCAAAGGCCTTGATCGGCTGTTGATCGACCTGCGCCGCCATCGACATGCCAATGCGGCGCACCGTGTCGGGGTCGATATTGCCGGTCAGCGAAACCGCATAGGCCACGGCCCGCGCCCGGGCCCCCGGCAGCATGCCAAGCAGCTCTGCCGCCTTGGGCACTGGCAGTTTTGACAGCACGACCGCGGCCACTTCCACGCTTTCCTCCTCCAGCGCGCCGACCAGCACGTCAACCGGCACGTTGATCAACCGCTCCCACGGATCGACGCTGGAATTGGGTCCGTTCATCCGGCGCAACCTTGTGGCCGCATTGACCGAGATATGGCCGTCCATGATGTTAAGGGCACCTTCCAGCCCGCCCGGAAAGGACAGGCCGACCTCTTCCAATTCATTCACGAATTCATCAATGACCTCTTGCAAGGTCGTGCGATCGACGCGGCGCATCTTGCCCATCTGGGCGGCAAGTTGCGTTTGCATGTCTTCGGGCAACGCAGTGATTTTCAGCGGCGATCCTTCCGCCAGCAACAGCCGCACGATGATAGCAGCCTTTTCACGCGGGCTGACCGGCGGGCGGCGCGTTTCGCCCATTGGCGACAGATACCCCTGACCCGACAAATGCGACAACATGGACTGCGACATGGATCAACCCCCTAGATTCTTCGAAAAGGCAGGTGCAGAGTGTCACTGCGCCGTTAAGGCGGCGTGAAGATGGCCGTGTTCAGCGGCCAAAGACCCGGGCGAAAATCGTGTCCACATGTTTGGTGTGATAGCCAAGGTCGAACTTCTCCTCGATCTCGGCGGGGGACAGGGCTGCCGTCACCTCGGGGTCGGCCAGAAGCTCGGTCCTGAAATCCGCACCCTTCTCCCAAACCTTCATCGCATTGCGCTGGACAAGGCGGTAGCTGTCCTCGCGGCTGACCCCGGCCTGGGTCAGGGCCAAAAGGACCCGCTGGCTCATCACCAGACCGCGGAACTTGTTCATGTTGGCCAACATGTTATCCGGATAGATCACCAGCTTTTCCACCAGCCCTGCCAAACGGTGCAGCGCGAAGTCCAGCGTGATCGTCGTGTCTGGCCCGATGGCGCGCTCGACCGAGGAATGGCTGATATCGCGCTCGTGCCACAACGCCACATTTTCCAGCGCCGGCGTGACCGCCATCCGCACCAGACGGGCTAGGCCGGTCAGGTTTTCCGACAGCACCGGATTGCGTTTGTGCGGCATGGCGGACGAACCCTTTTGGCCGGGCGAAAAGAACTCCTCTGCTTCCAGCACTTCGGTGCGCTGCATGTGGCGGATTTCGATGGCGATATTTTCGATGGAACTGGCGATCACGCCCAACGTGGCAAAGAACATCGCATGACGGTCGCGCGGAATGACCTGCGTGCTGATCGGCTAGGGCGTCAGCCCCAGCATCTTGCAGACATGTTCCTCGACGGCAGGGTCGATATTGGCGAATGTGCCAACGGCGCCCGAAATCGCCCCCGTCGCCACCTCGGCCCGCGCGGCCACCAGCCGCGCCCGGCCTCGTGCCATCTCGGCATAGAACCGCGCAAACGTCAGGCCCATCGTGGTCGGTTCGGCATGAATGCCGTGGCTGCGGCCAATGCGCATCGTGTCCTTGTGTTCAAAGGCTTGCGCCTTCAACGCCGCCAGAACCCGGTCCATCCCCGCCAGCAACAAATCACTCGCCCGCACCAGTTGCAGGTTCAGCGTCGTGTCCAGAACGTCCGAGGATGTCATGCCCTGATGCACGAACCGCGCCGCATCGGCCCCGACAATCTCGGCCAGATGGGTCAGAAAGGCGATGACATCATGCTTGGTGACCGCCTCGATCTCGTCGATCCGCGCCACGTCAAAGGTCACGTCGCGGGCCTTCCACACGGCTTCGGCATTGGCCTTGGGGATCACGCCCAAGGCGGCCTGCGCGTCGCAGGCATGGGCCTCGATCTCGAACCAGATGCGGAATTTCGTCTCGGGCGACCAAAGGGCCACCATCTCGGGGCGGGAATAGCGCGGGATCATCACGAAGCCTTTCATGGACGCAGGCGGCGGACCTGCCTTAGACTTTGCACCGGGCCAAGACAAGGCCAGGAGGAGACAGGAATGAAGATAGCTTTTGCCGTCACGGCCCTTGCTCTGATGGCCTTGCCCGTTCTGGCCGACGACATGGCCTTGGACGGGGCAGGGATTGCGGCCGCATTGGCGGACAAGACCCTGATCTATGACGATGGGTCCTCGCAGAATTTTCAGGCGGATGGGGCCACAACCTATGAAAGCGGCAAACCCAGTCTGGGGCACTGGGCGTTGCGCGGGGACCGCTATTGCTCGGTCTGGCCGCCGTCAGACTACTGGGCCTGCTATGATGTGGTGCAAAGTGCGGATGGTCAAAGCCTGACCTTTGTCGCCGATGATGGCAGCAGGACAACCGGTCATTACGCGCCGTGACGGGCAGGCACATCAGGAACGCCACGTAACCATATGTTAATGCAGGGTAAAATCATTCGACGACACATTCAACGGGGCAGGGGTCGAACCCTGCCCGTCAGGGATGCAACTGGTGATAATATTCCCAGATGTCCAGCGACCGCCCGTCGGGCAACAAGCAATAGCCCTTCTGCAAACCCGCCTTTAGCCGAACCACCAATTTTCCGCCGTTTTGCGTGCAATTGATCCCGGCAGGGTTTTCCACAACCGACTGAACGCGCACGTCCCGCGGAGGGCCGCAGGCAGCTAACAGGCAGACACAGGTCAACAGGATGGGGCGTAGCATCATCAAAGTCCTTGGTTCGGCCCCGGTGGCGGGGCGGGCAAAATCTGGCAAGTCAGTGCGGCAGCATTATGACGCGGTATTCAGGCTTGTCCCATCAAGGCCGCGTCGAACGGATAGGTGGTCAGGTTCTCGCATCCTGTCTCGGTGATCAACACCTGATCTTCCAGTTTGATCGAGAAATCTCCGCCCTCGGGCGACACCAGCGCCTCGACGCACAGGGTCATCCCCGGCTCCAGCACCGCGTCAAACGCCCCTTCGATCCAGCCGTCCGGATAATGGACATAGGGCCATTCGTCACACAGGCCCACGCCATGCATCTTGCAGGAATATTTCTGCTTCCAATAGCGGTCCTCCAACCGGTGCCCCTCGAACACCAGATCACGGATCGACACGCCGGGTTTCAGCCGTGCCTGATGGTCGCGGATATGGTCCATCGCTTGGGCATAGGCGGACCTCATCGCATTCGACGGTCTGCCATCGCCCACCCACCAGGTCCGGCTGATGTCGATGCAAAAGCCGTAAGCCCCGATCAAATCGGTGTCAAAGGCCACGATCTCGTTGTTCTGCACGATCCTGGGCCCGCATTCCTGAAACCACGGATTGGTGCGCGGCCCCGAGGCCAGCAGCCGGGTTTCGATCCACTCGCCGCCCCGTCTTATGTTGCCGGCATGCAGCTCTGCCCAGATCGCATCCTCACTGACGCCGCCCAGTGGCACGTTTTTGCGGGCAAAGACCTCCATCTCGGCAATGGCGGCCTGACAGGCATGTTGGGCGCAGCGCATCGCCGCCATGTCGTCGGGCCCCTTGATCGCACGGACCCGCTCGGTGACCTCTTCGCCCTCCATGACCTCGAACCCGGTGGCCTCCAGCGCGCGCAGCCCGTGGATCATGATCTTGTCCACGGCCAGCCGCCGGTTCTGCCCCGCATGGGCGCGCATCACCTCATCGACCTGCGCGGCAAACCCCCTGGCCGCCGCCTCGCCCCGATCCCCGGTCGAGTTGTAAAAGAACGTGGCGCCCGAACGCAGTTCCTTGACCAGCGGATTGAAGGTCACAAGAAAGGGCGCGTTCTTGTATTCCCACATGACCATATGCCCATCAGCGCATAAAAGGCAGGCGCGAAACGGGTTATGGGTGTTCCACAGCTGCATGTTGGTCGTGTCCGTCGCATAGCGAATGTTCAACGGGTCAAACAGCAAAAGCCCGCCATAACCCCGCGCCGCGATGCCCTCGGTCAGGCGGGCCCAGCGGTAGTGGCGCATCCGGTCCAGATCCGGCGGGATCAGTCCCGCCGCCTGCCATTCGCCAAAGGCCAGTTGCGTCGGCCCGATCTCGACCCGGTCGTTGTCGTTCGGGCTGCCATCGGCCAGCCTTGCCCCGCGCGACGGGTCGATCTTGCGGTTTTGCGCATGATGTTCGGGCACGGCGGTTTCCCTTCTGACTGCGAAAGCGGTTTGTCGCCCGGCGTCGGGCCGGGTCCCGGCCAGCTTCGCCGCTGCAAACATTGCGGCTTGATCAGGCGCGACGGGGCCGTGTCGGAAACGGTCCGTCGCGGCACCATCGCGCCATGTTAGAGCGGGATGGGTTTTCACGGAACCAAAGAGACTATCGGAAATCGCGTTCGAGCGAATGCGAGAGGCAGCGATTTCCGCGACCATGCAAACCCATCCCGCTTTAATTCGCCTCCCCTCGGGACGCCGCAACGCCCGTCTCGCAAGAGGCGGGCGCTTTGCGTATGGGCCGACGACGCCTGGTCCAAATCTTTGCGAAAAGATTTGCAAATTCCTTCGAAGGAATTTGGTCACACTGTGCGGTGACACCGGCCCGCAACTTCCGCCAAAATCCCCCGCGGTGCCGTGCTGCAATATGACCGGGTCGAGCTAGGAAATGTCCTGTCGGTGCCATTTGGGTCATTCATGATCGGGCCGGTTGGTGCGACAACCGCGTCCATTGCCCAACCGCAGATCGGGGCCGTGCCTACCACCTGGCCGCCTCGCGCGCCGCCGCCCTGGTCACGGCGTTTCCCGCGCTTTCACCCAGGGGCAGGCACAGCGCGACTACGATATCGTAAGGCGTCAGCCCGATGTCGAAAAGCTGAGCGCCGGACATGCGGCCATAATTGCGGCGGATCTGGCGGCGCCGGAGCACCTCACCCAAAAGGTCAAACCCCCGAACAACTGACAGCAATGCGCGTGTCGGAAAATCGTCGGTGGTCTGGGTAGAATGCGTGTAGGCCATGATGGATCTCCTCAAGGTTCATGGTTCTGCCACCCATCCTGCCCCCCCGTTGCCCCTTCCGGCCAGTGCGCAAACCCAACCGGACCGCTACGCTTTTCGTACTAGAGCGGGGTGAGGTTTCATGGTAAAAAACTCATCGAAATGCGCGTTCGAGCGAATGCGAGAGGCAGCGTTTTTCGATTCCATGCAAACTCATCCCGCTTTAGCCGCAACCCACAGCCCGGCAGTAAACTGCGCCAAAGGAAAGGCCGCGCCATGTCCAGCAAATCCTACGGAATGATCTGTGCCCTGTCGAAAGGCTGTGAAGTCGTCGAGCCGCGCTGGACCCTGCCCATCCTTGACCAGATGTGGAGCGGCTATTCCCGCTTCAACGACATCCGCCGCGCCGTTGGAAACATCTCGCCCGCCGTGCTGTCCAAGCGGCTGTCCGAGATGGAGAAGGCGGGCCTGATCGAACGCCTTGAAGACCGGGCAAAAGGCACGATTGACTATGTCCGGACGCAAAAGGCCATCGCACTGGAGCCTGTGATGAATGCCCTGGCAACCTGGGCACAATGCAACATCGACGCCGAGGTGGCCTTGGGCAACAACGCCCTGTCCACCCATATGTGGCACTTCAGCAAAAACCTGAATACATCGCAATTTCCGCCGCACCGCGTCGTCCTGCGCTTTCATTTCACCGACGAGGCGGGCCCCTATCCAACCTACTGGTTCGTCGTCGAGCCGGGACGCCCGGTCGAGATGTGTGTGCTGCTGCCGGGCTTCGACATCGACCTTTATGTCGAAACGAGCAATGCCTCTCTGTTGGCGATCGGGATGGGCCGTTCGACCGTTGCAAGGGAAACCGACGCGGGCCGCTTCTTTGCCACGGGCGATCCGCGGCTGGTCCGCACATTGGCGGGATGGCTGCCCAGGTCGGTCTATGCCGATGTCGATGGCATCCGTATGCTGCCCGCCGCGGAATAGCCCCGCCCCCGCGCCACGGCTCTTTCCATCCCCCCGCTTTTGCTGTATGGCCCCCGCCATCTGCGACGTGCGGCCCTACCCCCGGGCACATGCAAAGGATTGGGGGCGGTGGCAATGGGGCCGCCAATAAGGGGAACCCGGAACGCCGGGCTGACCCCAGAGGAAACGATCAATGTTCAACGTGACTAGAAAATCAATCCAGTGGGGCAATGAAACGCTGACACTGGAATCGGGCAAGGTTGCCCGTCAGGCCGACGGCTCGGTCATAGCCACCCTGGGCGAAACCCAGGTGATGGCCAATGTGACCTATGCCCGCGCGCCCAAGCCGGGGCAGGACTTCTTCCCCCTGACCGTGCATTATCAGGAAAAATACTATGCTGCCGGCAAGATCCCCGGTGGCTTTTTCAAGCGTGAAGCCCGCCCGTCCGAGAAAGAGACGCTGACGTCGCGCCTGATCGACCGTCCCTGCCGCCCGCTGTTCGTCGAAGGCTTCAAGAACGAAGTCCTGGTGATGGCCACCGTGCTGTCCTGCGATCTGGTCAATGACCCCGATGTCGTCGCCATGATCGCCGTTTCGGCCGCGCTGACCATTTCCGGCGTGCCCTTCATGGGCCCGATCGGGGCCGCCCGCGTCGGCTTCTCGAACGGCGCCTATGCGCTGAACCCGCCGATGGACGACATGACCCATCTGCGCGGCAACCCCGACCAGCGCCTGGATCTGGTCATCGCCGGCACCAAAGACGCCGTGATGATGGTGGAATCCGAAGCCTATGAGTTAACCGAGGATGAGATGCTGGGCGCCGTCAAATTCGGCCATGCCCAGATGCAGCCCGCCATCGACCTGATCATCGACTTCGCCGAAGACTGCGCGAAAGAGCCTTTCGACTTCTCGCCCCCCGACTATTCGGCGCTTTTTGCATCGGTCAAGGCGGCCGGCGAAGTGCAGATGCGTGCGGCCTTTGCCCTGCGCGACAAGCAAGAGCGGACCAATGCCATCTCGGCCGCATCGGCCGCGATCAAGTCTGCTTTGTCGGAAGAAGACCTGGCCGACGCCAACCTTGGTTCAGCGATCAAAAAGCTGGAATCGTCAATCCTGCGCGGCGACATCATCTCGGGCGGTGCCCGAATTGATGGTCGTGACAACAAGACCGTCCGCCCGATCACCTGCGAAACCGGCATCCTGCCGCGCACCCATGGTTCGGCTTTGTTCACCCGCGGCGAAACCCAGGGCCTGGTCGTGACCACCCTTGGCACCGGCGAGGATGAGCAGATCATCGACGCGCTGAACGGCAACCGCCGCTCGAACTTCCTTCTGCACTACAACTTCCCGCCCTATTCGGTTGGCGAAGTTGGCCGCGTCGGCTCACCCGGTCGCCGCGAAATCGGCCATGGCAAGCTCGCATGGCGCGCCCTGCAGGCCGTTCTGCCGGCCCCGACCGATTTCCCCTATACCGTACGTCTGGTGTCGGAAATCACCGAATCCAACGGCTCGTCGTCGATGGCTTCGGTCTGCGGCGGCTCTTTGTCGATGATGGATGCCGGTGTGCCTCTTAAGGCCCCGGTCGCCGGTGTCGCCATGGGTCTGATCCTGGAAGATGATGGCCGCTGGGCCGTTCTGACCGACATTCTTGGCGACGAGGATCACCTCGGCGACATGGACTTCAAGGTCGCAGGCACCGCCAACGGCATCACAACGATGCAAATGGACATCAAGGTTGCGGGCATCACGCCCGAGATCATGGCCCAGGCCCTGGCGCAAGCCCGCGACGGCCGGATGCACATCCTGGGCGAAATGGCCAAGGCGCTGACCCAGGCGCAGGCCTTCAGCCAATATGCGCCCAAGATCGAAACGCTGACCATTCCCACCGACAAGATCCGTGAAGTCATCGGGTCCGGCGGCAAGGTCATCCGCGAGATCGTGGAAGTGTCCGGTGCCAAGGTCGATATCAACGACGATGGCGTGATCAAGATCGCGTCCAACGACCAGGCCGCCATCAAACGGGCCTATGACATGATCTGGTCGATCGTGGCAGAGCCGGAAGAAGGCAAGATCTACACCGGCAAAGTCGTGAAACTCGTCGATTTTGGCGCTTTCGTGAACTTCTTCGGCAAGCGCGACGGCCTCGTGCATGTGTCCCAGATCTCTGGCAAGCGCCTGAACCACCCGAACGAGGCGTTGAAGGAAGGTCAGGAAGTCAAAGTCAAACTTCTGGGCTTTGATGATCGCGGCAAGGTCAAGCTCGGCATGAAGATGGTCGATCAGGAAACCGGCCTGGAAATCACCGAAAAGAAAGAAGAAGCCGAGGCTTAGAGCGTGTCGCGTTCAACCAGATACGGGCATTCACCATGCACCCCGAGGCAGCGATTGCTCTTGCAAACGCGTTCGGGGTGCATGGTGAATTCAATTGAACGCGACACGCTTTAAGGCACGGCGCGTCAAATCTCAAAGGGCCCCCCAATGGCGGGGCCCTTTTCATAGGGCCTTCATGCCAGACGTCACCATCATCACCGTCGCCTATTCCAGCATGGCCGTCCTGCCCGGCATGGCCGCCAGCCTGCCCGCCGATGTGCCGCTTGTTGTTGTCGATAACAGCCGGGATCCGGTGCTGGCCGATTGGGCGATGGGCCGGGACCTGAAGCTGATCCAAACGCCGTCGAATCTGGGTTTTGGCACGGCTTGCAACCTGGGGGCCAGGGGGCTTCAAAGTGAATTTCTGCTGTTTTTGAACCCCGATGCCCGGCTTGTGCCCGGCTGTCTGGACCAGCTTTTGGCAGTGGCCAAGCTTAATCCGTCTTGCCCCGCACTGGCCCCGGTCTTGTGCGATGTCACAGGCGAGATCAGCTATAAATGGCGCACACATCTCTTGCGCAAGTGCCCGCCGCAACCCAAAATCTTGCCCGATCACGCGCTGGAAGCCCCGATGCTATCAGGGGCAGCGATGCTGGTGCGGCGCGCGGCGTTTGAAGCCGTCGGCGGTTTTGATGAACGGATTTTCCTGTATTATGAAGATGATGATCTGTCGATCCGCCTGACAGCAGCCTTTGGCCCGTTGCTGTTGGTGCCACAGGCCATGGTCACTCATGCCGCTGGCACCAGCAGCCCGGCATCCGATGCGATGACGCGGTTCAAATGGTTTCACTGGCAAAAATCTCGGGTCTATGCCGAGGCGAAACACGGCCGTCCGTTTGCCCGTAGCCGGTCGTTGGCGGCCGGGATTGGCCGCCTGGCCTTGCCGCGCAACTGGAAAGACCGAACCCAAAGGATCAAATCCCTGGCTCGCCTGCACGGCGCTTGGGCTGCGATTTTCAACGCGTGACTTGGCTCTTTTGCCCTGTTAGAGCATGTCGCGTTCCATTGCATTCAGCGAAACGCGACATGCTTTAGGGCC
>JAYSWK010000122.1:0-13923 GCA_043718085.1 Rhodobacterales bacterium | reverse complement strand
ATCTTTCACACCCCCCGGACCCCCCGTGGAGTATTTCCAAAGGTGCAATCGGGAGCGCCGAATCTGTGGCCCCATTGCCTTTGACCTGCTACAAATGGGTGTATGACGCTGCATGACCCCAAGATAGGCGATAGGCGCCCGGTAATTCGGGCGCTGGATGAGGCGGCGATCAACCGGATCGCGGCGGGCGAGGTCGTGGAGCGGCCAGCCAGCGCGGTCAAGGAATTGGTCGAGAACGCGCTGGATGCCGGGGCGCGGCGGATTGCGGTGGATTGCAGCGCGGGCGGCAAGGTGCTGATCCGGGTGACGGATGATGGTTGCGGCATGACGGCTGCCGATTTGCCACTGGCGGTGGCGCGGCATGCGACTTCCAAGATCGACGGCAGTGATTTGCTGAACATCCGGTCTTTCGGGTTTCGCGGCGAGGCGCTGGCCTCATTGGGCGCGGTGGGGCGGTTGACGCTGACCTCGCGGGTCGAGGGGGGCGAGGGGGCCAGCCTGACGGTCGCGGGCGGGCGGATGGGCGCGGTCAGGCCCGCGGCGGCGGTGCGGGGCACGGTGGTCGAGTTGCGCGATCTGTTCTATGCCACGCCAGCGCGGCTGAAATTCCTGCGCAGCGACCGGGCCGAGGCGGGGGCGATTGTCGAGGTTGTGCGGCGGCTGGCGATGGCCGAGCCGCATGTGGGTTTTGTGTTGTCCGAAGTGTCGGACGGCGAGGCGCCCCGAGTGATCTTTCGCGCAGATCCCGAAAACGGTGATTTCTTTGACGCGCTGCACGGGCGGTTGACCCGGGTTCTGGGGGCGGAGTTTACGGCCAATGCGCTGCGCATCGACGTCGAGCGCGAGGGGCTGCGGCTGGTGGGCTATGCCGCGTTGCCGACCTATTCACGCGGCTCTTCGGTGCAGCAGTTCGTCTTTGTGAACGGCAGGCCCGTGCTGGACCGGATGCTGTTGGGCGCGCTGCGGGTGGCCTATTTTGACTTCCTGAGCCGCGACCGGCATCCGGCAGCGGTTTTGAACCTGATCTGCGATCCTGAACGGGTGGACGTGAACGTGCATCCGGCCAAGTCGGAAGTGCGGTTTCGCGAACCCGAGGCGGCGCGCAGTCTGATCATCACGGGGCTGCGGACGGCGTTGACGGGGGCGGGGCACCGGGCATCCTCGACCGTGGCGGATGCCACGCTGGCGGCGTTTCGGGCGGAGCCTGCGGGTGCGGCGCGGGTCTATCGGATGGACCGGCCTTCGCAGGCCATCCTGAGCCGAGCTTTCACCTTTCAGGCCCCTGAACCGGGCGGCTTTGCCGAAGCGCCAGTGGCGCGGGTCGAGGAGGTTCAGCCGGTTGAGGCGGGGCCTTTGGGCGCGGCGCGGGCCCAGCTGCACGAGAATTACATCATCGCCCAGACCGCCACGGGCATGGTCATTGTCGATCAGCATGCGGCCCATGAGCGGCTGGTCTATGAGCGGCTGAAGCGGCAGATGGCGGAAACGGGGATCAAGGCCCAGGCGCTGCTGATCCCTGAAATCGTCGCGTTTTCCCCGACCGATGCTGCGCGCCTCTTGGATATGGCGGGCGATCTGGCGCGGCTGGGTCTGGTGATCGAGCCTTTCGGTGGATCGGCGATTGCAGTACGCGAAACGCCGGCCATTCTGGGCGTCGTTTCGGCGGCGGATCTGTTGCGGGATGTCCTGGACGAATTGTCCGATCTGGGCCACAGCCAGACGGTGCAGGCGCGGATGGAGGCGATTTTAAGCCGGATGGCCTGCCATGGGTCGGTCCGGTCGGGTCGCCAGATGCGGGCCGAGGAGATGAATGCCTTGTTGCGCGAGATGGAGACCACCCCCCATTCGGGCCAGTGCAACCACGGGCGCCCGACCTATGTCGAGCTGAAACTGGTGGATATTGAACGATTGTTCGGGCGCAGATGATCACCCTGTTTGGCCAGAGCTATGCGTGGAACGCGCCTGAGGTTTTGCTGGTGGGCGGGGCCGTTTTGGCGGTGTTCTTGCTGTTGGTGCTGATCTTGCGCGCGGCGGGGCGGGATTCGCAGCCGCTGATGCGGGAACTGGGCTGGCTTGCCCAGCGGGTGCAGGGCCTGTCGGATGGGCAAGAGCGGTTGGCGGGTGGCTTGCACCATGTGAGCGAAAATCAGACGGTCAGCCAGACGGCAATGCTGCAACTGATGGAGCAGCGCCTGGCCGAGGTGCAGCGCGGCATGACCGAGGCCTTGCAGGGCACATCGGTGCGCACGGCGCGCAGTTTGGGCGATTTGCAGATGCGGCTGGAAACCATCGACAAGGCCCAGGCCAATATCGAAAAGCTTTCGGGCAACGTGCTGGGATTGCAGGATATCCTGTCCAACAAGCAGACGCGGGGGGCCTTTGGCGAGATCCAGTTGCACGACATCGTGGGCAAGGCGCTGCCGTCGGATGCCTATACGGTGCAGGCGACACTATCGAACGGCAAAAGGGCCGATTGCCTGATCCATCTGCCCAATCCGCCGGGGCCGATCGTGGTGGATGCGAAGTTCCCGCTGGAGGCCTATGAGGCGCTGCGCCGGGCGGAAAATCCACGGCAAGTGCAAGAGGCCGGGGCCTTTTTGCGAACGTCCGTTCGTGCACATATCCGCGCGATTTCCGAGAAATACATCATCGAGGGCGAAACGGCGGACGGGGCGCTGATGTTCCTGCCCTCGGAAGCCGTTTATGCGGAATTGCACGCGAATTTTCCCGAGATCGTGCGCGAGGGGTTCACGGCCAAGGTCTGGATCGTGTCGCCTACCACCTGCATGGCCGTCTTGAACACGATGCGGGCGGTCATGAAAGATGCGCGGATGCGCGAGCAGGCGGGGTCGATCCGGCGCGAGTTGGGCGAACTTTACAAGGATATCGACCGTCTGGGCGAAAGGGTGGGCAATCTGGACCGCCATTTCGGACAGGCGGCCAAGGATATCGAGGAGATCAAGATTTCGTCGGACAAGGCCGGGAAGCGCGCCCGGCGGCTGGACAATTTCGATTTCGAGGAATTGGCGGCGGAACCTGCGGCCCTGATCAAGATTGCGGAATGATAAGGCATCTGGGACAGGCGGATTTCACGGTGATGCCCTGGGCCAATGGCAAGGGGCAAACGGTCGAGATGCTGCGGATCGCCGATGCGGCGGGGCTTTTGCTGCGACTGAGCCGGGCGGCGGTGGTCGAGGATGGCGATTTCAGTTCGTTTCCGGGGATTGACCGCAATCTGACGGTGATTGCGGGGCCGGGCTTTGATCTGGTGGGGCCGGGTCGGTTGGTGGCTGCCCCATACGTGCCGGTGGCCTTTGCCGGGGATGTGGCGATCCGGGCCGAGGGGGTCAGCGGGCCTTGCGAGGATTTCAACGTCATGCTGCGGCGCGGCGTCTTGGTGGCCGATGTGTCGGTGGTGCGGGGCGGTGGGGCCAGCGGGGATGTGGCGGTCTTTGCGCTGGAGGCGCAGGTCGTGGCGGGCCGGCAGGTGCAGCCTTGGGATCTGGTTCTGGCCGATGAGGCGGTGTCGTTTGCCGGTCGGGTGATCCGGGTGGGCTTGCAGGGGCTGGTTCGGGGATGGGTCAAAGCATGAGGGACAGAAGGCCGGGTGAGGGGATGCCGTCGGCCTTGATGCCGCGGCTGGCCTGATAGGCTTTGACGGCGGCGCGGGTCTTGGGGCCGAAGACGCCGTCGGTGCTGCCGCAATCATAACCCAGACGGGTCAGACGGGTTTGCAGATCGACGCGCTGGGCCTGGGACATGCCGAAAGCATCGGGCGGAAAGGGCGTGACCAGGGGGCCCGCGCCATTGATGCGGTCGGACAGGTGGCCAAGGCCGATCACATATTTCTGCGCGGCGTTGTAATGGGTCAGGACGGTCGCGTTGTGCCAAAGGACAAAGGACGGGCCGCGCTTTTGCGGCTGCACGACCTTGCCTTTGGCGGGCAGGGGCGCACCGTCGGCAAGACGCAGAGTGCCGCCAGAGGACACGACCTCGGCCCCCCAGAGGCGACCATGGCGCCACCCCGATTTGGCGAGGTAATTGGCGGCGGAGGCCAGGGCGTCGGTCGGGTCATCGGACCAGATGTCGCGCCGTCCTTCGCCGCGAAAGTCTACTGCATAGGCGGCATAGGTTGTGGGGATGAACTGGGTATGGCCCATGGCCCCGGCCCAACCGCCCAGCATGTTGCGCGGGGCGACATCGCCATGTTGCAGGATCTTGAGCGCCGCGATGAGCTGGTCTTCGAAGAAATCGGCACGGCGGCCTTCGTAGGCAAGGGTGGCCAGGGCCGCGATGGTGTTCACTGTGCCGCGTTTGGTGCCGTAAAAGCTTTCGATCCCCCAGACGGCGCAGATGACATGAGGCTCGACGCCGTAGGACGCCTCGATCTGGCGCAGAAGGGCCGCGTGGCGCGTCAGCATAACGCGGCCCATTTTGACGCGGTCGGCCGAGGCGGTGATGGCGAGGTAATCTTCCAGGCTGAGGTTGAATTCAAATTGAGAGCGATCTTTTTCGATGACGGCCGGGATGAAGCCCGCGACGGCAAAGGCGGCAGTGAAGGTCGCATCGGAAATGCCACGCTGGGCCGCACGGGGACGGAGCTTGGCGACCCAGGCATCAAATCCGGCATCCCGGGCCATGGGGAAGTCGTTTTGCGCCAAGGCCGGGGCGGCGAGGGCGGCCATAGCCAAGGTCAGAAAGGTGCGGCGCGATTGGGTCATGGTGGCTTCCTTGGCGGGCGTCGGGGGGTTTCACACCCCCCGAACCCCCTGTGGGATATTTATAGACAGATGATGCGAAATTTTAGTCGAATTGTGGGAGTAGGCGCCTCTCTGCCTTGTGAGGCTGATGGGGGGTGCGGGGCGGGTGCAGGACGCCTATATCGGGGGGATGAAAATGTTTCGTGCCGTCCTGGCCCCGCTGATCGTGATGCTTGCCCTGCCCGCCCAATCCAAGGAGGTGCCGCTGGATGTGTTGTCGGCCTATCTGAACAGCCTGACCACGGTTGAGGCCAGCTTTGTGCAGGTCAATGCGGATGGGTCGAAGTCGAAGGGCAAGATCTATATCCAGCGGCCGGGACGGGCGCGGTTCGAATATGCCGCGCCCGACAGGAACCTGGTGATTGCGGCGGGCGGGCAGGTCATCATTTTCGACGCGCGATCCAATGAGCCGCCCGAGCAATACCCCCTGGCGCGCACACCCTTGAACCTGATCCTGGCGCGGGATGTCGATTTGAGGGCCGCCAGGATGGTGGTGGGTCACAAGGAAGTGGGCGATGTGACTGTCGTCAAGGCGCAGGACCCCAAACACCCGGATTACGGCACGATTGACCTTATTTTCAGCGCGAACCCCGTGGCGCTGAAAGAATGGATCATCACGGACGATATCGGCAACCAGACATCGGTGACGCTGAGCGACCTGGTGGCCGCGCCGAACTTCAGCGCCAGCATGTTCTCGAAAGAAGTCGAGCTTGCCAAGCGCAACAAATAGCTCCTAACGCAGGATGAGTTTGCATGGAATCGAAAAACGCTGCCTCTCGCATGTGCTCGAACGCGCATTTCGATGAGCTTGTTTCCATGAAAACTCATCCCGCTCTAACGGTGGCAGGCGACCAGTTGGTTGTGATACATCTGCGCCCTGGTGCCGACCTGTTCGGCAATGGTCACCAACCAGCCCTTGGCCTTGTGGCTGCCGCTGGCAAAGCCGTTGCGGCCCTCGTGATAGGCCAGATACTGGCTTTCGGCATCGCCTTTTGAAATGCCCAGAATTTCGAAAGAATCGTTCATGTACCATCCGATGAAATCGGTGGCGTCGCGGATGTTGTCGCGCCGGGCGCCCATATGGTGCTGGTCCCTCTGGTATTCCTCCCAGGTGCCGTCAAGCGCCTGGGCGTAGCCATAGGCCGAAGATTGGCGGCCCATCGGAATGACGCCAAGCGCATAGCGATGCGGCGTGCGGGCGTTGCCGATGAATTTGCTTTCCTGAAAAAGCGTCGCCATCTGCACGGAAACAGGGACACCCCATTTGCGTTCGGCCGCTTTCATGGCGGTGATATAGGTCGGCCGCTCGCGGGCGATCGAACAGGCGTCCTCAAGGTTTTTGGGCGCCGAAAACCTGCCACCCCCGCAAGAAGCGAGGAACATCAACAGGATCGCCGCACGGAGAAGTCTGCTCATTCGCCCCTCGTACGTATTCTTTTGCGGCAGGATAAGAGAAATCCAGCCAAAGGGGAACCGTCTTGCATATGGGCGGGGGTCACATTTGCGCCAAGTGTGGGGTGGGGGCACCGCCGGGACCGAAATTGGGCGACAATCAGCCGAGCCGGTGCATCATGCAGGAGGATCCTGCAGAACTGGGGGCCAAAACCATCCGCGACCGGCGAAATTCCGCGCGTACTGTAGGGGTTAGCTTTACAGACTGTTTCCTATCTTGGTCGCCTCATTGATTTACAGGAACCCGCGCGAGGACTATCAAGGGACAGGGGAACGCAGAATGATGCTCAAGACAGCAGCCAAGTATCACATCGGTCAGGTGCTGCGTCATCGCAAGCATCCGTTCCGTGGTGTCGTGTTCGATGTCGATGCCATGTTTTCCAACACCGAGGACTGGTACGAGAACATCCCCGAGGACAGCCGCCCGGCAAAGAACCAGCCCTTTTATCATCTGTTGGCGGAAAACGATCAAAGCTATTACGTCGCCTATGTCTCGGAGCAGAATCTTGTCCCCGATGACACGGGCGAGCCGGTGAGCCATCCTGATCTGCCCGATCTGTTCGGCGATTTCGAGGATGGCCGCTATCCTTTGCAATTCCAGATGAATTGACCGCCAAATTCCGCATGTCGCTTACCGATCGGTAACTTCTGCGCTTTAGCCTGTGTGCAGATCCGCGGAATGGAGACAGCGCATGGACCTGCAAAGCGAACATCACGGTGAAATACTGGTCATTCGGGCTGTCGGCGACCGCATTGACGCCGCCGGGGCGATCCAGTTCAAGGAGCGGATGCGCGAGATCATCCAGGAGCCAAGCACGCGCGTCGTGCTGGATATGTCGACGGTGGGCTTTCTGGACAGCTCTGGCCTTGGGGCCGTCGTGGCCGTGATGAAGGCTTTGGGCCCGATCCGCCGGCTGGAGCTTTCGGGTCTGACCCCGACCGTGGAAAAGGTGTTCCGGCTGACGCGCATGGATTCGGTCTTTATCATCCACAAGTCCATGCCAGAAGGCCTGCGGAATGCCGGGTAGCACGCTTCATGTCGCGGAAATGACGCCGCGGGACGACGGTATGGCGCATATGGTCTTTGACGGCGACCCCGATGCGGTGCGGGCCGCCTTGGGCGCATTGTTCCAACGGCCGATGCTGGCCCGGCTGACCGAAGAAAGCCGTGGAACGATCGAGATTGTCCTGGCCGAGGTGATGAACAATGTCAGCGAACACGCCTATGCCAAATATCCGGGAACAATTGATCTTTCGATCATGGCGCAGGGCGATGTCCTTCTGGTGCAAATGGAGGATAGCGGCTTGCCGATGCCGAACGGCGCATTGCCCGGCGGCATTTTGGCGGGGGGCGACGAGCTTGAGGATTTGCCCGAAGGTGGATTCGGCTGGTTCTTGATTCGCAGCCTGACGCGCGAACTGACTTATGTGCGCGAAGTCGGGGCCAACAGGCTCAGTTTTTGCGTGGATGTGGACTATCAGGGCTGAAACGGCGCCATTGTTTCCAATCTTTGAAAACTGACAAGCAAGCGCCTTATTCCGCGCAAAGAACTGCCCCAAGGGGTCGCCATACAGAGAATGTAGCTGCATAAAGCTTCCCTCGGCGCTGTGGATCATAGCCCCCACCCAGTTCGCAGCGCCGAGGCACTCCTTCCACCAATCCTCCTTGGAATCGCGATGCTTCCCTCTTAGGGTTTGGCCCTGAAGGGGAATTTGTCATGCGCGATTTTCAGATGCCGGGCCGATCGGCGACTTATGCGGCCAACGGGATGTGCGCGACCTCGCATCCGCTGGCGGCCAAGGTGGCCATCGACATCCTGCAGGCGGGCGGGAATGCCGTGGATGCGGCGATAGCGGGGGCGGTCCTGCTGGGAATATGCGAGCCGCAAATGACCGGGATCGGTGGCGATTGCTTTGCGCTGATCAAGCCTGCGGGCGGTGAAGAGGTGATCGCGCTGAATGGCTCGGGTCGGGCGCCGGCTGCCGCCAGTGCAGCGGCGTTGCGCGCGCGCCAGTTGTCGGCGGTGCCGGTCCGGGGGATCGAGCCCATAACGCTGCCGGGGGCGATGGATGCGTTTTGCACCCTGTCGGATGATTACGGCATTCTGGAGCTGGACCGCGTGCTGGCCCCGGCGATCCACTATGCCGATGAAGGCGTGCCAGTGGCCCCGCGCGTGGCCTTTGACTGGGCCGACGACGCGCCCTGCCTGACCGGCGACGCGCGAAAATTCCTTTTGCTGGACGGGCAGGTTCCCAAGGCGGGCCAGGTCTTTCGCGCGCCGGGTCAGGCCGAAGTGTTGCGCCGCGTGGCGGCCCAGGGGCGTGCGGGTTTTTATGAGGGCGAGGTGGCCGAGGATATCATCACCTCGTTGCAAGCTTTGGGTGGAAGGCACACATTGGACGATCTGGCCGCCACGCGCTGCAACTATGGCAAGCCGGTCGGCGGGGATTACAAAGGGCACAGGCTGCTGGAGCATCCGCCGAATGGCCAGGGGGCGACGGCGATCCTGCTGCTGAACATCCTGAAGCATTTCGATCTGGGGCGGATGGACCCCTACGGCACGGAACGCGCCCATATCGAGGCCGAGGCGACCAAATTGGCCTATGACGCGCGCAATCGGTTCATCGCCGAAACAGCCCCGCGGCTGGATCATATGTTGTCGGATGGGGTCGCGGCGAAACTGGCCGGGCTGATCGACCCCAAGCGGGCCATGGCGACGCCAGCCCCGCTGACCGAAGCCATACACCGCGACACGATCTATATCACTGTTGTGGACCGCGACCGGATGGCGGTATCGCTGATCTATTCGATCTTCCTGGGCTTTGGCTCGGGGCTTGCTTCGGCCCGGTTCGGGATCAATTTCCAGAACCGGGGGTCGGGGTTTACGCTGGTCGAGGGACATCCGAACGAAATGGCCGGGGCCAAGCGGCCGATGCACACGATCATTCCGGCGATGTTGGCCAGAGGCGGGCGGATCATCATGCCGTTTGGTGTGATGGGCGGGGCCTATCAGCCCTGCGGTCATGCGCGGTTCGTCACGAACATGCTGGATTTCGGCATGGACGGGCAGACGGCGGTCGATGGGCCACGTTCGTTCAGCGGGCCGGACGGGATGCAGGTCGAGCGCGGGTATTCGGACAAGGTGCGCGCCGAACTGGCGGCGATGGGCCATCAGGTGTCGGTGCCAAGCGATCCTTTGGGAGGGGCGCAGAACATTCTGATGGAGGGCGACATCCTGATCGGGGCATCGGACCCGCGCAAGGATGGCTGTGCCTTGGGGTACTGAGATGGATTATCCGGAAATCACCGCCAGTATCCGCGCCCTGACCCACGGCGAGACCGATGCGGTGGCGTTGATGGCGACCGTGGTTTGCGAGATCCACAATGCCCATCCTTTTGCCGATTGGACCGGGTTCTACCGCGTCGTTGCACCGGAATTGTTGAAGATCGGTCCTTATCAGGGCGGTCATGGCTGTCTGGTCATCCCCTTTGCCCGCGGTGTGTGCGGGGCTGCGGCGCGGACGGGGCAGGTGCAGAATGTGCCCGATGTCGATGCCTTTGCGGATCACATCGCCTGTGCAAGCTCGACCCGGTCGGAGCTGGTCTTGCCGGTCTGGAATGGCAAAGGGCGGCTTTTGGGGGTTCTGGACATCGACAGCGATACCTCGGCCGCCTTTACTGCGGTCGATGAGGCTTGGCTTGTGCCCTTGTTGGCCGAAGTTTTCGCGGCGGCGAAATGAAAGGGTCTTGTCTGTGCGGCGGGGTGGAGTTCGAGGTCACGGCGCCCTGCCGCCCGGTGTTCGCCTGCCATTGCACGCAATGCCGCAAGCAATCGGGGCATTTCTGGGCGGCGAGTTCAGTGGCCTTGACCAGGTTCCGCCTGCTGCGCGCGGCGACGCTGGCGTGGTACGCGGCCTCGAACACCGCACGGCGGGGATTTTGCCGGGGCTGTGGTGCCCTGATGTTCTGGCAGGCCACGGGATCGGATCAGATCAGCTTTGCCCCGGGGGCGATTGACGGGCCGACGGGGCTTGTCCTTGCCGAGGAGTGGTATCTGGAGGATGCCGGGGACTATTATCGCGGGCCACCGCAACCGACCAAAATGCTGACGGGGTCCTGCCTGTGTGGGGCAAATCGGTTCACGATCAATGGGGCCATGGGTGAGGTCACGGCCTGCCATTGCACGCAATGCCGCAAGACATCGGGGCATTTCGCGGCCTCGTTCGATATCGACGAGGATGAGGTGATCTGGGACCGGAAGGCGGCAAGCGAGTATGTCACGCCGGGTGGCGGGCAACGTGGTTTTTGCGGCAATTGTGGTTCGGGCCTGTATTTCCGGGCGGGGGATGGGGCATTTTCGGTTGAGGCCGGGGTGATCGACAACCCGACCGGCGGACATATGGCGCGGCATATCTTTGTGGGCGACAAGGGCGACTATTACGCGCTGACCGACGGCCTGCCGCAAAGCTAGAGTGTGTCGCGTTCAATCGAATTCCCTTTGCCTTCCGAACGCGTTTGCTGTCGCAATCTCTGCCTCGGGGGGCAAAGGGAATGCATGAATTCAGTCAAACGCGACACGCTTTAAAGCGGTTCAAGTTCATGCTGAATCAGAATTCAAACCAAAAGTGTTTGAATTCTGATGTTTGATGTTTCAACAAAAAACTTGAACCGCTCTAGATCCGCCGCGATGGCACCCAGGCATAGCCCATGGGGCACAGGATGATCGCCTCGCGCAGGCCGTGGGAATGCTTTTTGTCGGTCGGGGCTTGCAGAAGTACCGCATCCGGGAATTCCGCCGTTCTTTCAGCGGCTTGGTCGGGGTCAGCCTCGTGCAGGCGCAGTTCAATGCCGGCACCTCGCGGGCCGGATTCGGGCAAAAGCGACGGCAGCGGATTGGCGTGGTAGGTGTGGTCGCCATGCAATTGGAACGGCTGGCCGCCATGCAGCATGATCGCAAAATCGGGGCTGACACGGTGGGCCTGCATGCCAAAGACGCGGGTCAGAAAGGCGACCTCGGCCAGAACATCGCGGACCAGAAGGTTCACGGAAATGGCGCGCAGGGCGTGGCCAAATTCGGCGGCGGGAATGGTGTCATAGTCCATCTTGGCACTGTGCCAGAGCGGGGCCAACCGGTCAAACCCTTGAAGTTTCGGCGCGGGGCGGGGATGGTGTGGCAAAGGGAGAACAACATGGCCAAGATCACACTTCTGGACGGCGGGATGGGGCAGGAACTGGTGGCGCGTTCGGGGGATGAGCCGACGCCCTTGTGGGCCACGCGGGTCATGATCGACCATCCGGGTATGGTGCGGGCGATCCATGAGGATTACTTTGCCGCCGGGGCCACAGTGGCCACAACCAACACCTATTCGATCCACCACGACCGGTTGGAAAGGTTCGATCTGGACCATCTGTTCCACGCCCTGCACTTGCGCGCCCTTGCCGAGGCGCATGAGGCGCAGGGGGCAAGGCCTGCGCGCATAGCAGGTTCGATCGGGCCATTGAAGGCCAGCTACCGGCCCGATCTGGCCGAACCGGTCGAGGTTGCGGCCCCCAAATATGCCGAAGTGGCGCGGATTCTGGGGCCGCATGTCGACATGATCCTGTGTGAAACCATGGCCACGCTGTCGATGGCCGAGGCGGTGGCCAAGGGGGCGCAGGCGGCGGGCAAGCCGGTGTGGCTTTCGGTTTCGGTCGATGATCATGACGGGACAAAGCTGCGTTCGGGTGAGCCGGTAGCGGGTTTGGCGGCGGTTGTGGGCAAATATCCGGTGGCGGCGGTGCTGGCCAATTGCTCGGTTCCCGAGGCGATGGCGGCGGCTTTGGGCGAGTTGAAAAAGCTGGGCCTGCCATTCGGAGCCTATGCCAACGGCTTTACCCATATCAGCGGAAATTTCCTGAAAGATGCGCCGACGGTCAGGGAGCTGACCCATCGGCATGATTTGCCTCCCGAGAAATACGCAGATTTCGCAATGGCTTGGATCGGGATGGGGGCGACGATCGTGGGCGGCTGCTGTGAGGTCGGACCGGCCCATATCACCCATCTGGCCGGGCGGCTGAAGGCTTTGGGCCACGAGATTGTTTGAGTTCGACTACCGCCCGCCGGATGTGCCTTTGTGCATCCTGCATCAGGATGATCAGGTGATTGTGGCGGATAAACCGGCGGGGCTGTTGTCGGTGCCGGGCAAGCTGGAGGGGCGAAAGGATTGTCTGGAAAGCCGCCTGCGGGCGGCCTTCTGGGATTCGCTTTTGGTGCATCGGCTGGATTGCGACACGTCGGGGGTGATCATTTTTGCCCGCACAAAGCTGGCGCAAGGGTTTCTGGGGCAAGAGTTCGAGCAGCGGCGCGCGAAGAAGACCTATGTCGCGCGGGTCGCAGGAGTGGTGCAGGGCGAGCGGGGGCAGATTGATCTGCCCATCGGTTCGGACTGGGAGTTTCGGCCGCGGCAGAAGGTGGACCACGAAAATGGCCGGGCGGCGGTGACGGATTGGGAAGTGGTGGCGCGCGGCGAGAGGGAGACGCGCGTCAGGCTTTATCCGCAGACCGGGCGCAGTCACCAGTTGCGGGTGCATTTGCGGGAATTGGGTCATCCGATCCTGGGGGATCCGATTTATTCCGAGGATTCAGCGCGGTTTGGGCGGTTGATGCTGCATGCCGAGGTGTTGGGTCTGCATCATCCCGGCACCAAGGACTGGGTGGAATATCGGGCGGTTTGCCCGTTTTGATCGCCGGTGGGCCGGCCCCCCGGGCCCCCCGGAGTATTTGGCAAAGGTCAACGAAATTTTAGACAAGTTTCATAGGTTTAGCGCGAGTTTGCGGCCCTCGTGGAAGGCATAGGCGGCGAGGCGGGGGGCCAGGCAGTCGCCGATGCGGTGGGTGGTCTTGCCGGGGAATGTTTCGGGGAAAGGGTCAAAGGCGCGGTTGGTGGTGGACATCACAAGGGCGCTGGTCGGGATGGTTTCCTCTTGCCCGGTCAAGAGGTTACGGATGGTGACGCCATTGCCGTGCCAGGCGGTCAGGCAATGTTCGGTCAGGAACCGCGCGCCCAGTTGGGCCAGGCGGCGGCGGGCGGAACCGTCGGCGGCGGTGCGGGCGATTTCGCGGCCGACAAAGGGTTCGGGGGTGACGATGGTGACCTGCTTGCCCTGTTCGGCAAGGGCCCAGGCGGTGCCAGTGCCGCGCCAGTTGGAGCCTTCGTCATAGACCACCACGTTTCCGCCGATGCGGGCCTCGCGGCGCAGGACCTGTTCGGGGGACCAGACATTGCCAAGGTCGATGCCCGGAAGCTTTTCCAGATCGGGTTGCCAGCGCTGGAAGCCGGTTTCATCGGGCAGGGAGCCGGTGGCGAGGATCACCGTGTCGGCTGGATGGGCCTGAACATCGTCGTTGTCGAGATAGGTATTGAGGCGGAGGGTAACGCCGAGTTTGGTGAACTGGCCTTCATACCAGTTCAAAAGATCCAGGATCTGGGCGCGGCGGGGCTGCATTCCCGCAAGGCGAAACTGGCCGCCGATGACGGGTAAAGCCTCAATAATTTCAATGGTATGACCGCATTCGGCGGCGGCGCGGGCGGCTTCCAGACCGGCGGGGCCGGCGCCGATGATCAACACATCCTTAACGGATGGCGCGGGCATGAACCGGTCGCCGCCCCATTCCCATTCGCGCCCCGCAGACGGGTTGATCAGGCAGGAAATCCAGTAATCCCGGCTGCG
>JAYSWK010000121.1:0-2153 GCA_043718085.1 Rhodobacterales bacterium | reverse complement strand
ATTTAGAGTTCTTGATCAAGTAAGTTCGCGTCAAAAAAAGGCTTAATGATGGCAAACGTAGGTCGGGGCCCGCCCCGACTCACCCCCGCACCGCCAATCCATCCCCGGCCCGAAGACGTCCAGCACCACAACCCCGCCGATCACCACATCATGGCGATAAAGCGCGGTATAAGGGCGTAGAGCAAACGTAGGGTGGGTAAAACCCACCACTTCTGCCTGAAAAATCTCTTGTTCAGCCTAAAAAATCTCTTGGCAGATTTGTCCCGCGTCAAATCTGCCCGCGCCTGCCTTCCTCGGACTTACGCCGCGCCATCTGGCGCGACGGTTCCTCGTCACCCGGCAGGCGCGTCTTCGCCGCACCCACTCAGGCAGGCGCGGGCAGATTACCACCACAGCACCAGGACCCACCCCCCTTGCCCTGCGGCTTGCGCCTTCAGGCAACGGAACCGATGATCCTTGCCCCGCAAGGCCCATCAGGCGGTTCCGGGGCGCTGTCCGAAGGTCGGGGCCCGCCCCGACTCACCTCCTGCACAATCCCCTTAAATTCCCGTCACCAAAGATGAACCGCCCCTGAAAATCCGGTTAATTTTCAAAACGTCCAGATCTGGACGCTACCGCGACACACAGGCCATGAAGAACCCATCCATCCCGCCCCGCTCGGCCCAATGATCGGGCCGCAGGCGCAGCCCGCCGCCCGGCGTGACCCAGGCGGGCTCCAGCCCCGGCCCCTGCGGCGGCTGAACCCGCAACCCCGGATGGCGGGCCAAGGCGGCGCTCAGCTGCTCTTCCCCCTCCTCGGGCAAAAGCGAGCAGGTGCAGTACAAAAGCCGCCCCCCCGGCGCCACAAAGCCCAAGGCCCGGTCGATCATCTGGGCCTGCAAGTCAACCAGTCCCGGCACCTCGGTCCCGTCCTTGACAAAGATCAGGTCGGGGTGCCGCCGGATCGTGCCCGTGGCCGAACAGGGCGCATCCAGCAACACCACGTCAAAGGGCGCTTCGGGCTGCCAATGCAAGGCATCGGCTACCACCAGTTCGGCCGCAAGCCCAGTGCGCGCCAGATTGTCCCTGACCCGCCCCATCCGCGGCCCCGAGATATCCAGCGCCGTCACCCTGGCCCCGGCAGCGGCCAGTTGCATCGTCTTGCCCCCCGGTGCCGCGCACAGATCCAGCACGCGCAAGCCCCGTACATCCCCCAGCATCGGCACCGCCATGGCCGCCGCCGCATCCTGCACCCACCACGCCCCCTCGGCATAGCCGGGCAGGGTAGACACCTGCACCGACGCCGACAGCCGCAGCGACCCGTTCGCCAACACCTCGCCCTCAGGTTGCGGCCCGCCCTTCAACGTCAGATCCAGGGGCGGCGCCTTGGCCTGCACCGCCTCGATCACCGCCACCGCATCGCGGCCAAAGGCGTGCACCAACGGCTGGCGCAACCAGCGCGGCATCTTCTGCACCGGCTGCGACAGATCAACCCCAACCGGCACCTTGCGCAGCACGGCGTTGATCATTCCCGCCGCCCCCGACAGATGCCGCCCGCGTCGCGCCAGTTCGACAGCCGAATTCACCACACCATGGGCCGCCGCACCCCCGGCCAGTTCCGCCACAGCCAGCCGCAGGATGTTCAGCGCCTCCAGCACGGGTTCGCGTTTCAAGAACCCCTGCAAAAGCCGGTCAATCGGCTCGATCTGGCGCAAGACCTCCAGCGCCAGCCGTTGCGCCCGGGCACGGTCTGCGGGCGGCAATTTGGTCAGGCCAGGGCTGTCCACCAACTCGTTGAACGCCAACCTATCGCCCAACACGCCGTGCAACAGCGCCAATGCCGCCTGCCGCGCTCCCAAGCCCTCTGCCATCATGACCCCTTGCTGCCCCGGCCCCGGCCCTTATATCAAAGCCCTGCCCTTGCCAAGGAAGGCCGCCCATGACCGACACAGACCTTCCCCCCGAAGCCCAACGCGCCCTGGCCGAAGCCGAGGCCCGCCGCAAGGCCGCCCCGCCCCAGAACCTGCCGCCCGAACTGGGCGGCCGCAAGGGCCCCGAACCCGTGCGCTTTGGGGATTGGGAAAAGAAGGGCATCGCCGTCGATTTCTGACGCCGCGCCCGATTTTGACCCCGGATGCCTCCGGCGGGAGTATTTTGAAAAGGTCAATTGGGTC
>JAYSWK010000013.1:0-6373 GCA_043718085.1 Rhodobacterales bacterium | reverse complement strand
TTCGCGCCGATCAATTGCGGTCTGATTTCGGCGCGCGCGTCACCGTTCATGACTGGGTAAAAGCTGGTAATATGCTGGACGGTGCGGCAACCGTGGTCAACACCACCTCACTTGGCATGACCGGCAAGCCCGATTTCCGGGTGCCGTTGGATGCGTTGTCGCCGCAGGCGCTTGTCACCGATCTGGTCTACACGCCGTTGCAAACCGCCCTGCATATTACCAGCTTTTACCCAGTCATGAACGGTGACGCGCGCGCCGAAATCAGACCGCAATTGATCGGCGCGAAGCCGCGAGCGGTTGGAAAGCCGTATCTCGGGCACCCCCACTTCGAGCAGAGCCGCAATGACAGCGCGGCAGGCACCGCCGGCGCCAAAGACTGCCGCTGGCCCCGCCTGCGGCACCCAATGCGGGGCATTCTGGCGCAGGTTAGCAATGAAACCCGATCCATCGGTATTGTCGGCGTGAATCCGGCCATCTTTGCGAAAGATCAGCGTATTCGCCGCCCCGATCAGCGAGGCGCGATCCGTCACAATGTCAGCAAGGCCAAGTACGGTTTCCTTGTGCGGAATGGTGACATTCAGGCCGACAAACCCCAGCTTGGGCAGGAAGGCCAGCGTCTCGGCCAGGTCGGCCTGGGCTACATCCATCGGAATGTAATGGCCCTTGATGCCATAACGCTTGAGCCAGAAGCCATGCAAGGCGGGCGAGCGGCTATGCGCGACCGGGTGGCCTATGACACCGGCAAGCGGGATACGGGGCAATTCGGTCACGATGCGATGAACCCTTTTAGCGCAAGATAGGACAGAAGAGGCAGAAGCGGCAGCCCCAGAATGGTAAAGTAGTCGCCTTCGACCGAGGAGAAAAGCCGGATCCCCTCGCCTTCGAGGTGATAGGCTCCAACCGAAGCGGCCACGGCGGGCCAGTTGCGGGCGAGGTAGTCATCGAGATAGGCGTCGCTGAAGCTGGACATGGTCAGACGGGCCTGACCGACATGGCGCCAGATCGGCCGCGTTTCGTGGTAAAGGACGAGGGCGGACAGAAGATGATGTGTGCCGCCGCGCAGGGTTTGCAGTTGGTGGCGCGCCTCGGTCTGGTCTAGCGGTTTGGACCAGACCTGGCCCTGAAATGCCAGCACCTGATCGCAGCCCAGGACCAGGGCCGCAGGGTGGCGGTCGGCCAGTTTGCGGGCCTTCATCTCGGCCAATGTGTCGGCCACGTCGCGGGGGTTGGCGGCCTCGGCATGGAGCGAAGCGCGAACAGCGCCTTCATCGATGCGGGCGGGATGGGCGGTGACCGAGAGTCCAGCGTTTTTCAGGAGCGTCAGGCGGATCTGCGAGGCGGAGGCAAGAAGGAGCGGGGTCATGGGGTCAATTCCGAGGGCGGGGGCAAGGCTGTGGAAAATCTGGTTTTGTTCCTGAGCCCGCAGGTCGGGACAAGTGGGCATCGGGCGCCAAGTGGGCGATCTGGGCCACGAATTGTCAAGAGCCGGGGTGTTTGGCCCACAGGGGGACAAAGGGCGCGGCGGGTTGGGGATTTCCGGCTTGTCCAAGGGTGACGCGGTGCCGGGGTTTGGGTGTTCGGACAGATAAAACAGTCATGTCAGAATGCGTTAGACCGTAAATGCCCTGGGTCGTGGATCTTGTCCCGGGCATATCCCCAGGTTGCGGCCTGTGGAAGGAATTCGGGAAAAGCGGCGGTATTCCCATATCTACAGGACCTACCTCTACATCAATTCTATCTTTATATATCTTAAAACAGGAAGAGGGGCAGGCATGGGTGACGTTTTGGCGAGCGGGCTGGCTGGCTGGTATCCTTGGATCAAGGCCGCGCATGTGATCAGCATTGTGGCCTGGATGGCCGGGCTTTTTTATCTGCCGCGGTTGTTTGTCTATCATGTGGACCAGGTCGAGGCAGGGTCGGCCACGGATAAGATGTTTCAGGTGATGGAGCGGCGGCTGTTGCGGGGGATCATCGGGCCGGCCTCGGTCGCGGCCTGGGTGTTCGGGCTGGGATTGGTCTTTACGCCGGGGATTGTCGATTGGGCTGAGATCTGGCCCTGGACCAAGGCGGCATCGGTCATTGCCATGACGTGGTTTCAGCATTGGTTGGGGTGGCGGCGTGAGGATTTCGTGGCCGGGACCAATCGGGTGACGGGGCGGCAGTACCGGCTGATGAACGAAGTGCCGACGGTTTTGCTGGTGATCATTGTCGCATCGGTGATCGTGAAGTTCTGAAAAGGTTGACAGGGCGGGGTCCAAAGGCTAGGGGACGGTCAGCGCGGCCATTCGGCCATCCCGCTTTCCATAGACATATTCGTTGAAGCCCGGACTGCCCGGTGCTGTCGCAAGGACATCCCATGACTGTTGAGCATTTGAATCTGGCCGATCTGAAAGCCAAGACGCCGGCCGAATTGCTGGCGATGGCCGAGGAATGGGAGATCGAAAACGCGCCCTCGATGCGCAAGGGCGAGATGATGTTCTCGATCCTGAAGGAGCATGCCGAGGAAGGCTGGGAGATCGGTGGCGACGGCGTTCTGGAAGTGTTGCAGGATGGCTTTGGTTTTCTGCGCAGTCCTTCGGCCAACTATTTGCCGGGACCGGACGACATCTATGTCAGCCCCGAGATCCTGCGCCAGTTTTCGCTGCGCACGGGGGACACGATTGAAGGGGTGATTGCGGCGCCGAAAGAGAATGAACGCTATTTCTGCATGACCAAGGTCACCAAGATCAATTTCGACGACCCGGAAAAAGCCAAGCACAAGGTCCATTTCGACAATCTGACGCCGCTTTATCCCGATGAGCGGTTCAAGATGGAGGTCGAGGATCCGACGATCAAGGATCGTTCGGCCCGGGTGATCGACCTGGTAGCCCCGATTGGCAAAGGGCAGCGCGGGTTGATCGTGGCCCCGCCGCGGACCGGCAAGACGGTGCTGTTGCAAAACATCGCCCATTCGATCGCGACCAACCACCCGGAATGCTATCTGATCGTGCTGTTGATCGACGAGCGGCCCGAGGAAGTGACGGATATGCAGCGTTCGGTGAAGGGGGAGGTCGTGTCCTCGACCTTTGACGAGCCGGCGACGCGGCATGTGGCGGTGGCGGAAATGGTAATCGAGAAAGCCAAGCGGCTGGTCGAGCACAAGCGGGATGTGGTGATCTTGCTGGACAGCATCACGCGTCTGGGGCGGGCGTTCAACACGGTTGTGCCATCGTCCGGCAAGGTTCTGACGGGTGGCGTGGATGCCAATGCGCTGCAGCGGCCGAAGCGGTTTTTCGGTGCGGCGCGGAATATCGAAGAGGGCGGGTCGCTGACCATCATCGCGACGGCGCTGATCGACACGGGCAGTCGGATGGACGAGGTGATCTTTGAAGAATTCAAAGGCACCGGCAATTCCGAGATCGTGCTGGACCGCAAAGTGGCGGACAAGCGGGTCTTCCCGGCCATGGACATCCTGAAGTCCGGCACACGGAAAGAGGATCTGCTGATCGAGAAGATGGATCTGCAAAAGACCTATGTGCTGCGGCGGATCCTTAACCCGATGGGCACAACGGATGCGATTGAATTCCTGTTGGCCAAGCTGAAACAGACCAAGACCAATGCGGAATTCTTCGATTCGATGAATGCCTGATGAGTTTCTGAGCTTTGGTCTGACCGGCCCCGTCAGCGTTTTCGTTTAGTTTCAATATGTTATGTGGAAACCGGCGCCGCCCCTGCCAGGGTGGCCCGAACTGCGGCGAGACTGGATCATGGAGACGATCTTTGCTTTGGCCACGGCCCGCGGCAGGGCTGGGGTGGCTATATTCCGGATCTCGGGGGCGGGCGCGCATGGTGCGGTGCACGCGCTTTGTGGCGATGTGCCAAAGGTGCGGCGGGCGGTCTTGCGGACGCTGCGCTGGCAGGGCGAGGTTCTGGATGAGGCGCTTGTGCTGGTCTTTGCGGGACGGGCGAGTTTTACCGGCGAGGATCTGGCCGAGTTTCAGGTGCATGGCAGCCTGGCGGTGATACAGGCGTTGACGCGGGCGCTGTCGGACATGCCGGGGTTGCGGCAAGCGGGGCCGGGGGAGTTTACCCGCCGGGCGCTGGAGAATGGGCGGCTTGATCTGGCGCAGGTCGAGGGGCTGGCCGATCTGATTGATGCGGAAACCGAGTTGCAGCATCGGCAGGCCATGCGGGTTCTGTCCGGGGCGGTGGGAAAGCGGGCCGAGACCTGGCGGCGGCATCTGATCCGGGCCTGTGCGCTGATCGAGGCCACGATCGATTTTGCGGATGAGGATGTGCCGATCGATGTGGCGCCCGAGGTAAGCGGGCTTTTGACGGCGGTGATGGCGGAGCTTGCCCAGGAGGTTGCGGGCAGCCGGGTTGCCGAACGCATTCGCGACGGGTTCGAGGTGGCGATTGTCGGGCCTCCGAATGCGGGGAAGTCGACGTTGCTGAACGCCCTGGCGGGACGTGAGGCGGCCATAACCTCGGCCACGGCCGGGACGACGCGGGATGTGATCGAGGTGCGCATGAACCTGGCCGGTTTGCCGGTGACCGTTCTGGATACGGCCGGATTGCGCGACAGCACCGATGATCTGGAGCGTCTGGGCATCGACCGCGGGGTTCGACGGGCCGAAATGGCGGACTTGCGGGTTTTCCTGCGGGACGGCGCGGAGGATGTGCGGTTTCTGGCGCCCCGGGAGGGGGACATTGTTCTTCTGGGCAAGGCGGACCAGTGGCCGGATGGGGTTGAGGCGGTATCCGGCCTGACGGGAAAGGGTGTTGACCGGCTGATCGCGCGGATTGTCGCGGTTCTTGAGGGGCGGGTGGCCTCGGCTGGGATCATGACGCGGGAAAGGCACAGGATTTCGATGCAGCGGGCCATCGGGGCTATGGAATCAGCGATGAATGAGTTAGGAAGCGGATCGAACCGAAGCGAGTTGGTGGCAGCGGAGCTTTGGCTGGCCATCAGGGCGCTTGATCAATTGGTCGGGCGGATCGATGTGGAAGTTTTGCTGGACGAGATCTTCGCCAGCTTTTGTATCGGCAAGTAGGGATGTTTCACGTGAAACAATATGATGTTGTCGTGATTGGCGGCGGCCATGCCGGGGCAGAAGCGGCGGCGGCGGCGGCCCGTCGGGGCGCGCAGGTGCTGTTGGTGTCGATGTCGAAGGCGGCAATTGGAACGATGTCGTGCAACCCGGCGATCGGCGGTTTGGGCAAGGGTCATCTGGTGCGGGAAATTGACGCGCTGGACGGGCTGATGGGATTGGCGGCAGATGCGGCGGGGATACAGTTTCGCCTGCTGAACCGTCGCAAGGGCCCCGCCGTGCAGGGGCCGCGCACGCAAGCCGACCGCAAGCTTTACCGGGCGGCCATCCAGTCGCTGCTGGCGGCACAGCACGGCCTGGACATTCTGGAAGGGGAAGTCGTGGGAATGCGGGAGGGCCCGGGTGGTGCGGTAAACGGCGTCACCTTGGCCGATGGGTCGGAAGTTGGCGCAAGGGCCGTTGTTTTGACGGCAGGAACCTTTCTGAATGGCGTCATCCATATCGGCGAAGAGCGGCGTCAGGGCGGCAGGGCGGGCGACAAGGCCGCGGTCGGGCTGGCCAATTGGCTGACTGGTCTTGGCTTGAAGTGCGGCCGGCTTAAAACCGGCACGCCGCCGCGGTTGGATGGCCGGACAATCGACTGGTCGGGTCTGGATATGCAGCCCAGCGATGATGAACCGGCGATGCTGTCCTTTCTGAGCGCGGGGCCGACGGCCCGCCAGATATCTTGCGGCATCACGCATACCAATGCGCGGACCCATGACATTGTGCGCGCCAACCTGGGGCGCTCTGCCATGTATGGCGGGCATATCGAAGGCGTCGGGCCGCGCTATTGCCCGTCGATCGAAGACAAGGTCGTGCGGTTTGCGGAAAAGACCTCGCATCAGATTTTTCTGGAGCCGGAGGGTCTGGACGACCATACGATCTATCCCAACGGCATTTCGACGTCGCTTCCGTCCGAGGTTCAGATCGAATATGTCCGCAGCATCCATGGGCTTGAAAATGCCGCTGTAATTCAGCCGGGATACGCAATCGAATACGATTATTTTGACCCTTGTGCCTTGAGCCAGGGCCTGGAAACGCATATTTCGGGTCTGTTCTTTGCCGGTCAGATCAATGGGACGACGGGCTATGAGGAGGCGGCGGCTCAGGGCCTGCTGGCGGGGGCTAACGCCGCGGCGCTGGCATTGGGCCTGCCGCACTTGCGGTTAAGCCGCGCGGACGGCTATCTTGGGGTCATGGTGGATGATCTGGTGCAAAGGGGCGTCACTGAACCTTACCGGATGTTTACCTCGAGGGCGGAATACAGGCTGGCGCTGCGCACCGACAATGCCGATCAGCGA
>JAYSWK010000120.1:0-2155 GCA_043718085.1 Rhodobacterales bacterium | reverse complement strand
ACCGCACCACCCAGGACCGCGACGCCATCGGTGCGGATTTGGCGGCAAAGCGTGGCCTGACCCTGATCAAGCCCTTTGACGAGCCGCAGGTGATCGCGGGACAAGGCACCATCGGTCTGGAAATCGCCGAACAGGCCGCCGAGGCCGGCATCGCCCCCACCACCGTCATCACCTGCTGCGGCGGTGGCGGCATGACCTCGGGCATCGCCTTGGCGCTGGAGGGCACGGGGTTCCGCGTCCGCCCCGCCGAGCCTGCAGGATTTGACGACACCGCCCGATCCCTCGCCTCTGGCCGGATCGAGTGCAATGCCGCCCTGTCCGGCTCGGTCTGCGATGCGATTGTGACACCCGCGCCCGGCCATATTACCTTCCCCATCCTCAAGCGCCTGTGCGGCCCCGGTCTTGTGGTCAGCGATGACGAGGCGCTGCAAGCCATGGCGCTGGCATTTGCCCATCTGCGGATCGTCGTCGAACCCGGTGGCGCCGTAGCCCTGGCCGCTGCCTTGTTTCGCCCGGACCTGCCCGATGCCGTGATCTGCACGGCGTCAGGCGGCAATGTCGATCCCGCCCTGTTCGCCACAACGCTCGACCGGTTCAAGGACTTGTTGTAATCGGGCAATTCGTGCCCCCCAGCCACCCAAATCCCCCCAAGCTTGCCATTTTCCCATATGACCCCGATTTACCTGCCCGACATCCGCCTGAATGCCCGCCTGACCGGTCCCGCGGATGGGCCGGCGCTGGTTTTTGCCCATGCCCTGGGCACCGATCATACGATCTGGGACGGGGTCTTGGCGTATCTGCCGTCGCGCTGGCGCATCCTGACTTATGACCAGCGCGGCCATGGCCAATCGGATGCGCCCGCCCCGCCCTATTCCATGGGGGCGCTGATCACCGATCTTGAACGCCTGATGGACCATTTCGCGCTGAAAGAGGCGGTTGTTGTGGGGGTGTCGCTGGGTGGGCTGGTGGCGCAGGGTCTGGCCGTCAAGCGGCTTGATCTGGTGCGCGCCCTTGTCCTTAGCAACACCGCCGCGCGTATCGGCACGCCCGATCTGTGGGCCCGCCGCATCGCCGAGGTTCGCGCCACAGGTCTTGACGCCTATGCCGAGGGCGCAATGCAGCGCCTCCTCGGGCCGCGCTACAGGACCCATCCTGACATGCCTTATCTGCGCGGACGGCTCACCACCACCGATCCCGACGGCTGGACGGGCTGTGCTGCGGCGATTGCGGGCTGCGATTTCTATACCACCACAGCTGGCCTGCGCCTGCCTACGCTGGCCATCGCCGGGGCCAATGACGGCACCACCCCACCTGATCTGGTCCGCGAGACGGCCGCGTTGATCCCCGGCCACCGCTATGCCCTGATGCGTGGGGCGGGTCATTTGCCCATGGTGGAAAAGCCCGCCGAATACGCGGCCCTCTTGGAAACATTTATGTCCGACATTGGCCATGGTTGACAGCGCGACGTCGCGTGTTAGGTCACCCGCCTGACCACAGGAGACCCGATGCAAAGCCCGCGCCAGAACCTTGCCCTGACCTTCATCCTGATGACCGTTTGCCTGGACGCCATCGGCATTGGCCTGATCTTTCCGGTCATGCCGGACCTGATGACCTCGGTCACGCATGGCTCGCTGTCCGATGCCGCCAAATGGGGCGGGATTGTTACGTCGTCCTTCGCGGTCACGCAGTTCCTGTTCGGCCCTATCGTCGGCAATCTGTCCGACCGCTTTGGCCGGCGTCCGGTCCTGCTGGTGTCTCTGGCCGTCATGATTGCCGACTATGTTGTCATGGCGCTGGCCTCGACCGTCGGGCTGCTTTTGGTTGCGCGCACCCTGTCGGGCATTGCGGCTGCCACCCATTCCACCGCCTCGGCCTATGTGGCCGACATTTCCACCGCCGACCAAAGGGCCAAGCGGTTTGGCCTGATCGGGGCTGCATTCGGCATCGGCTTTGTCGGCGGCCCGATCATCGGCGGCCTGGTGGCGGATATCGACCCCCGCGCGCCCTTCTGGGTCGCCGCAGCCCTTGGCACGGCGAATTTCCTGTTCGGCCTTCTGGTTCTGCCCGAAAGCCTGACCCCGGATCTGCGCCGCCCCTTCAGCCTGTCCCGCGCCAATCCCTTGTCCTCCTTCTCCGCCATTCGCCGTCTGCCGGG
>JAYSWK010000119.1:0-2158 GCA_043718085.1 Rhodobacterales bacterium | reverse complement strand
CAATCTACTGTTTCGGAACATCTGCGCATCCTGAAAGCGGCGGGAGTAATCTCGGGCGAAATCGACGGGCCGCGGGTCTGCTACGCGCTCAGCCCGGATACACTTCAGCTCCTCGCTGCCTTCATTGCCACACTGGCGCCACCCGATGGCGACGCGTGCTGCCAGCCCGCGACAAAGGAAACCGCATGAGTCTGTTTGAACGTTGCCTGACCCTCTGGGTTGCCATGTGCATCCTTGCCGGACTGTTGTTGGGCAATGTCGTGCCCGGGTTGTTCAGTGTCTTGGCCAGCATGGAATATGCCTCGGTCAATCTTGTCGTCGCGGTGCTGATCTGGGCGATGGTTTATCCGATGATGATCGCCATTGACTTTGGGTCGCTGCGCGAGGTGGGCAAAGCGCCAAAGGGATTGATCATCACGCTGGTGATCAACTGGCTGATCAAGCCCTTCACCATGGCGGCACTGGCCGTCCTGTTCTTCAACCACGTCTTCGCCGGTTTGATCGACCCGGCAAAGGCGCCGGAATACATCGCCGGACTTATCCTGCTGGGGGCCGCGCCCTGCACGGCGATGGTGTTTGTCTGGTCGCAGCTGACCAAGGGCGATGCGAACTACACGCTGGTTCAAGTATCGGTGAACGACCTGATCATGGTCGTGGCCTTTGCGCCTATCGTGGCATTCCTGCTGGGCGTCACCGACATCGCCGTCCCGTGGGAGACGCTGCTCCTGTCGGTCGTCCTGTACATCGTGATTCCGCTGATCGCCGGGGCGCTGACCCGGCAGGCCTTGCTGTCACGCGGCGGTGAGGCAGCGGTGAGCACCTTCACTACGCGCATCAAACCGGCGTCGATTCTTGGCTTGCTGTTGACCGTCGTCCTCCTCTTCGGCTTTCAGGGGCAGGTGATCCTGTCGCAGCCGCTGCTGATCGCGCTGTTGGCTGTGCCGATCATCCTGCAATCCTACGGCATCTTCGCGCTTGGCTATGCCTGGGCGTGGGCATGGAAACTACCGCACAGGGTAGCGGCCCCCTGCGCACTGATCGGCACGTCAAACTTCTTTGAACTTGCTGTCGCGGTTGCCATCGGACTGTTCGGCCTGAACTCGGGTGCGGCCCTGGCAACGGTGGTGGGCGTGTTGGTTGAGGTGCCGGTGATGCTGACACTGGTCGCCTTCGCCAACCGTACACGGGGGAGCTTCCCTCAATGACGTTCCCGGTTGTCATCCATCACAACCCAGACTGCGGCACATCACGCAACGTTCTTGGGATCATTCGGGCGGCGGGGTATGCACCCGTGGTGATCGAATATCTCGCGTCAGGTTGGACGCGTCCGCAGCTGCTGGGGCTGTTCGCCGCCGCCAACGTGACGCCGCAACAGGCACTGCGCGTCGTGCGCTCGCCTGCCGAGGAGATGGGGCTGACGGCGCCGGACGTGAGCGAAGATCAGGTGCTGGACGCGATGATCAGCCACCCGATCCTCGTCAACCGACCGATTGTTTGCACCCCGAAAGGCGTACGTTTGTGCCGCCCGTCGGAAACCGTGCTGGACCTGCTGGAGCGCTTACCGCCGGGACCGTTTGCCAAGGAAGACGGCCAGTTGATCATCGACGCGGAAGGAAATCGCCTTGTCTGACACGCCCAACATCAACGATGCGCTGTTTCCCGGTATGGACGAAGTGGCTCTTCTTGCCCCGCCCCACAAGATCCATGCGCCGCGCATCCTGATCCTGTACGGCTCGCTCCGGCCGCGCAGCTTCAGCCGCTTGTCGGGCGAAGAGGCCGGGCGCATCCTCACGCGGCTTGGGGCCGAGGTGCGGTTCTTTCACCCATCGGGCCTGCCGCTGGTCGATGACGGTGTGGACGCGACCCACCCGAAGGTGCGCGAGTTGCGTGATCTGGTGGCCTGGAGTGAAGGCATGGTCTGGTCGTCGCCGGAGCGCCATGGCGCGATGACCGGGCTGATGAAGACGCAGGTGGACTGGATACCTTTGTCCGAGGGGGCGGTGCGCCCGACGCAAGGCAAGACCCTGGCGGTGATGCAGGTCTCGGGTGGGTCGCAAAGTTTCAACGCGGTCAACCAGATGCGGCTCTTGGGCCGCTGGATGCGGCTGATCACCATCCCGAACCAATCCTCGATCCCCAAGGCGTTTCAGGAGTTTGA
>JAYSWK010000118.1:0-2161 GCA_043718085.1 Rhodobacterales bacterium | reverse complement strand
CGTCAAAGCACTGGGCGGGGCGCAGGTTGGAAAACAGGTCCATCTCCTTGCGCAGGCGCAGAAGGCCGCGCTCGGGCTTTACGCTGAAGTCCAGCTTGTCGTATTTCGGGCCGCCAACGGCGCCCAACAGGACGGCATCCACGGCTTGCGCCCGCGCCATGGTTTCGTCGGTCAAAGGCGTGCCATGGGCGTCATAGGAACAGCCGCCGACCAGACCTTCGCTGACATCAAAGGTGACGCCGCGCCTGGCCCCGAACCAGGTGATGATCTTTTTGACCTCGGCCATGACTTCGGGACCGATGCCGTCACCGGCGAGGATAAGGAGGGAAGGGTTGGCCATGCGAGACATCCTTGAGTTGGGCTTGAACTGGGCTTGACTTGGGGTTGGCGTGGCCTAGCCAATGCATGGCCCCTGGTCAAGGTTGCGCAGGTGTTTTGAAGGCCTGGGCCAGATGGTCCATCACCCGTCTGATACGGGGGTTTTGGCGCAGGGCCTCGGGGGCGGTCAGCCAGACGGGCAAGGCGGGCAAAGTGATGAACGGGGCCACGCGTTCGACCACGGGATCGGCGTCGCCGATGCTGCATTGCGCCGCACCGATGCCGCAGCCTGCCCGCACCAGGTTCCAATAGACCGTCTGATCGTCGCAGCGGACCGGGAAATCCTCGCGTTTGCGCTGGATGCCCAGGCCGGCCATCAGGCGCAGGATCAGGTCATTGCGGTCGAACCCGACGAAATCCAGCGCCAAAAGCGCCTGTGGTGTGGCGGGCCTGCCGTGGTGGTCCAGAAAGGATTTGGCGGCATAGATCGCGGTCGGCAGATCGCAAAGATGGCGTGTAACCACGTCAAGTTGGGTAGGGCGGTACATCCGCAAGGCAATGTCAGCCTCGCGGAACAGAAGGTTTTCGGTGCTGTCCGAGGGGACAAGTTCAATCTCGATCCCCGGTTCGTTGCGGCGCAGATCGGCCAGAATCGGGGGCAGAAGGTAGTGCGAGACGGTGCGGCTGGCGGTCAGGCGGACCGTGCCGGTCAGCGACCCTTCGCGCCCGGCGGCGAGGAGGGCAAGGGAGGCCGCCGCGTCCCGCATCTGGCGCGCGGCGGGCAACATGGCGACCCCGGCCTTTGTCAGGGTCAGGCCGCGGGTGACGCGGGTGAAAAGCGGGGTCGCAAGTGTGTGCTGCAGATCGGCGATATGGCGGCCAAGCGTGGGCTGGCTGAGCGACAATTGCCGGGCGGCGGCGGATAGTGAGCCGGTTTCGGCCACGGCAAGGAACGAGCGATACAGGGTCCAGTCGGGATTATCCATACAGGAATGAATAGCATACCTACGCTTTTCGCCAATACCTATTCACATCTTTGAGGCTTAGATCTGCTGCAGCGAAAGGATGGATCATGACACAAACGGTATTGATATGCGGGGCGTCGGGCCTGTTTGGGGGCCAGGCGGCCAAGGCGTTTGCGGCGTCGGGTTGGCAGGTGCGGCTGTACCAGCGCGGCACGGATATGGTGGCGGCGGCGCAGGGCGTTGATCTGATCGTCAACGCGCTGAACCCGCCGAATTACCATGCCTGGGACAGGTTGATCCCGCAAATAACGGCGCAGGTCATTGCGGCGGGGCTGGCCAGTGGTGCCACGGTTCTGGTGCCGGGCAATGTCTATGTCTATGGCACCGAACCGGGCCCCTGGGGGCCTGACACGCCGCATCGCCCGGTGGCCCGCAAGGGACATATCCGCGCGGCGATGGAGGCGCAGTATCGCCAGGCTGCCGACAAGGGCTTGCGGGTCATCGTGTTGCGCGGCGGTGATTTCATCGAGCCGAGCGCGCCGCGGAGTTTCTGGAACATGATCGCGCTGAAATCCGTGGCCAAGGGCAAGGTCGTTTCGGCCAGTGCGCCCGGCGTCCAGCGCGCCTATGCCTATTTGCCCGACATGGCGCGGGCGGCGGTGGCTTTGGCCGAGAGGCGCGACAGCCTGCCCGGCTTTGCCGATGTGCCCTTTGCGGGATTTACGCTGCGGATGGAGGATGTGGCGGCGGCCTTGCAACGGCTGACGGGCAAGCCCATGCGGGTGACGGGGTTCATGTGGTGGTTCATGCGTCTGGCCGGGCCGTTCTGGGAACTGGCGCGCGAGTTGAAGGAGATGCGCTATCTTTTCGACACCAGC
>JAYSWK010000117.1:0-2164 GCA_043718085.1 Rhodobacterales bacterium | reverse complement strand
CCATGAAGATGACATACCAGAGCGCCGTGATGGGGCCGACCGCACGGGTGCCCTCGCGCAGGGCAGGGTCAAGACCGAAGGCGGGCGAGAGGCCGATCAGGGTTTTGCCGGTCTGGCCATTTTCGGCCAGGAACAGAAGCATCAGGAACAGGGCAATCACCCCGCCCGCGTAGCCGAAGGCAAAGCCGGAGCCGGAGATGCGGCCCATCTCCTCTCGCCCGATCAGGCTTGGCATCAACGCGTTGGTGAAATTCGTCGCCAGCTCCATGCCGATGAAGCCGAGCGAGAACCAGAAGACCGGCCAGAAGAGTGCAGGCATGTCCGGCATCGTCCACCAGAGCGCAAGCGACCCCACGACATACATGAGCGAGAAAAGCCAGATCCACAGGATGCGCCGCCCCGACCCGTCGGAAATCGCGCCAAGGACGGGGGAGAGAATGGCAATGGCAAGGCCGGTGATGGTCAGGCCACTGGTCCAGTAGGCCTGCGACAGGGCCTTGGAGGTTTCCACATCCGCGCCCCCGGCAGCAAAATGCGCGCGCGCCACTTCGGCGAAATAGGGGCCAAAGACGAAGGTCAGCAGCAGCGTGTTATAGGGCTGGCTGGCCCAATCGAAGAACCACCAGCCCCAGATGCGTTTTCTTGCCGATATTGCCATGACTGCCACCCCCGTCTTTGACGGCGATCAAGCCCGAAAAGGCCATGCTGCGCAAGCAGGAGCGCGCGATCTCTATCTGACCGGTGGCCAAGGGCGCTGGGCGTCAGCGGCGATCCATCCCTTGACCCAATCCGCCAACTCAGGACTTGGGGTGGCCTTGTTTGCTGCAGCAAGCACCTCGGTTGGCGGCACGATACCGCGCGCGGATGTCACCGCCGACCGGATCAGCATGTGGCTGGTGCAGTCACCTGCCTTCCACATGCTTTGCTCCATATAAAAGAACTTACTGTCCCAGCCGATGCAGCGGCTGTGCATTTCCAGCCGGTCAAACATCCGCACCCGGCGGCGGTAGCGCGTGGTATTTCCCGCAACCGTAATGCTCCACCGCTTTTGCCGCAAAACGCCAACAAGCCCGGTCCTGATCGCCAGCGGGATACGCCCAAGGTCATAGATCGTCAGCGTCCGGCCGTTGTTCAGCTCGGCCCACATATCCAGATCCCAGGGCCAGCAGATATGATGGGAAACATGGGTGTCGGTCAGCCCCAGTGGCGCAGCCCCCCGGTTGGTCCAGATTTCCTTGATCGTGCGAACGAACGGATACATGGCTTTCCCTCGGCTTGGCACCTTCACCTGACCAAGGTTGACGCCAAGGTCAATCGCCAACGTTGCGTTACCGGGTTGCGGGCGCGCGCATCTGGCTTTACCTCTGGCGCAGTCCTAATCTGCGGAGTTACCGATGGCCTCGCTATTCGATGCGATCATGATCATCCTCACTGTTGTCTGGTATGTCATGCTGGCCCAGATCATCATGTCCTGGCTGATCAATTTTCAGGTTCTGAACACCCGCCAACCGATGGTTACACAGTTGTGGGACGGCCTGAACCGCCTGCTGGAACCGCTTTACGCGCCGGTCCGCCGTATCTTGCCCAACACACCGGGGCTTGATCTTGCGCCCCTGGTGATATTCATCGCGATCATGATCCTCAGGCGGGTTATGATTAACAACGCGGGCGCCTTCTACGGCTATTAAGGCGTGCCTCTCTCCTTGCCCTTCGCCCCCCGGCGCGCCCTCGCGCCCGCCCAAGAAAAGAACCGCGAGCCCATGCAGCGCGCCGAGGAACTTTTGTCCTCCGTCTTCGGATTCCCCAGCTTTCGCCCCGGCCAGGGCGAGATCGTGGCGGCTGTGATTGCGGGCCGAAATACACTGGCAATCATGCCCACCGGCGGCGGCAAGTCGCTGTGCTTTCAGCTTCCGGCGCTGCTGCGCGACGGGGTGACGGTGGTCATCTCGCCCTTGATCGCGCTGATGCGCGATCAGGTGCGGTCCTTGCGCGAAACCGGGGTCGAGGCGGGGGCGCTGACCTCGGGCAACACCGAGAAAGAAACCGAAAACGTCTTTGCGGCGCTGGATGAAGGGCGGCTGAGGCTGCTTTACATGGCTCCCGAACGGCTGGCCTCCGCTGCCACGCTGGCGCTGCTCAAGCGCATCGGCACCAGCCTGATCGC
>JAYSWK010000116.1:0-5453 GCA_043718085.1 Rhodobacterales bacterium | reverse complement strand
CGGCATAGGCCAGGGCATAGGCTTCCGCGATGACTTGGGTCAGCTTCAGAACCGCGCCACCGATCCCCAAGCGCGGCAAGGTCGGGCGGCGCATGGTCAGACCGGGCAAATTGAAACGCATCGGCGCAAGGCTGCGGGTCGGGGCTTTGGGGATGATATGGGTCATTGTGTCCTCCTGATGTCCCCAGCAGACACCCGGCGCGCGCGCAGGTCTTTGGCGCAGACCTGAAGAAACCTGAAAGCTTCTGAGCTTTGCAATCCCATGCCAGCCCTGTTACCTTTTCGCATCTTTGGGGGCATGATTGGACACGCAATTCGGGCCATATCACCTGAAAAGCCGGGAACGCCAGGTTTGGGGCCCCCAGGGCGCGCTTGACCTTTCCGCCCGCTCTTTCGACATCCTTGCCGTTCTGTTGGCCCGGCCTGACAAGGTCGTCAGCAAATCAGACCTTCTGGACGCCGCCTGGCCCGGACAGATCGTCGAGGACAACACCCTGCAGGTCCATGTCTCGGGGCTGCGCAAGGCCCTGCCCGAAGGGATGATCGTCACCGTTCATGGCCGGGGCTACAAATATGGCGGCCCAAGCCCGGTGGCGCTGGACCGCGCGCCGGAACATGCCTCGGCCCCACCGGATGCCATGCCAGCGCCCACGGCCAAACCCTCGATCGCGGTTCTGCCGTTCGAGAACATGAGCGGTGATCCCGAGCAGGACTATTTCAGCGACGGCATCACCGAGGACATCATCACCGAACTTGGCAATTTCCGCGAATTTCTGGTCATCAGCCGCAACTCGGCCTTTCAGTTTCGCGGCAAGGATATTGACCTGGCCCAGGCCGCGCAGAAACTGGGCGTCCATTACCTGGTCGAGGGGTCTGTGCGCAAGGCGGGCAACCGTGTCCGGGTGACGGTGCAACTGATCGATGTCGCGACATCGACACATATCTGGGCCGAACGTTATGACCGCGAGCTGGACGACATTTTCGCCATTCAGGACGAGATTACCCAGATGATCTCGGCCCGCCTGGCCCGGCAGACCCGGCTGGCCATCACCGCGCGCAACCGCACCCGCCCGACCGACAGCATGTCGGCCTATGATCTGTATCTGCGCGCCCTGCCGATGACCGGCAGTTATGCCACGATGGATCAGGCCAGACCGTTTCTGCGGCGGGCCATCGCGCTGGACCCCGGTTTTGCCGCACCCCATGGCGTGCTGGGACTGATTGAATGCATCAACTACTTTTGGGACGACGACAGGGACCACCTGCCGACCGGCCTGGCCTTTGCGGAAAAGGCCCTGCGCCTTGACCCGGAAGAACCCTATGGCCACCTCGCAGCCGGATGCGCGCTTTTGTACCTGCGCCGGTTCAGGGAGGCCGAAAGCCGTCTGGATCGCGCTGTGGCCCTGAACCCCAACGATCCCCTGATCCGCACCATTCGCGCGCTGCAGCTGAACTATTCAGGCAGACCCCACGCAGCCCTTGCCGAACTGGAAGAGGCCCGCCGGCGTGACCCCTTTGCCGTGGGGTGGTTCAACGATTTTCTCGGCATCGTCTTGACGACCGCAGGCCACTACCGCGAGGCCGTTGCGGTCTATGAAACTTCCGCCGCCACCACGCCCTGGTTCCTGTGCCACCTGATGGTCTGCTTTTGGGAATTGCGGGAACCTGCGCGGGCACAGGCCGCTTTGCGCCAATATCTGGCCTTCCGACCCCATCTGACGCTGGAACAGGCGCTCTTGACCGAGGACCTTTTCGAGGATCCGACTGTTTTTGATCGCTATGTAACGATCATCAGGGCCATAGCGGCTCAATCGGGTTAAGCGGGCAGTCCAGAGGAACCGGCGCGACCCGGGCCCTGCCGGGAAGCGAAATCTTCCGCCGCGTCATCCGACGAAAAGGCAACACCGGACGCGGAACATCCCGGGGCCGGATTGCTTTTGACCCGAATTCGGCCTATCGAAACCCTGTTAACCTCATGGGATTGCGATGGAAAACACGTCCACCTGCCCTCGCGCCTTGTTGCGACTGGCGCTTTGCGGATTGCTCGCGGCCCTGTCGCTTCCCGTTGTGTCGCAGGCCGAAACCCCGGCTGCACTGGACTTCGGAATGTCACCCGGCCAAGGCGGCCTGTGGGCCGAGACTTTTTCGACCATGGACGACGATGCCAGGAGCATCCTGCGCTTCCCGCTCGACCATCCGAAAGACGTGTCGATGGCGCTGCTTGGCGTCGGGCTTCTCGTGCTGGTCGACCGCCCCGTCACCCGGTTCTACCAGCAGCACATCGAAAGTGCCTTTGACGGCTTTTCGCTGCCCGAACTGCCGTGGGAGCGGCCCTTCCGCAAGCTTGGCCTCGCCCGCGAGGATGTCTGGTTGGTCAGCGGGATCGGCGCAAGCTATGCCTATGGTTCTGTCAGCGGCGATGATCGTGCGCGACGCGCGGCCCTCTTGTCGTCCAAGGCCATGCTCTATTCCTTCGTGACCACCCAGGTCGTGCTGAAGTCGGTCACCTCGCGGATGCGTCCATGCAGGGACCTGTCGGTCCCCAACTGCTCGGACTCGAATTTCACCAACGACCCCTTCGATTTCGGCAATTACCACGGCGTTTCGCTGTCACCCGATGGCTTTGGCACCTCGATGCCGTCGTTCCATTTCACCAATTACTTTGCGGTCGCCCGCGTCTATTCCGGCGTGTACGACGATAGCTGGGTTCCCTATGGGGTCGCGGGCCTTTTGTCGGTCTCCAACATCCGGGGCCATAATCACTGGGTGTCCGACATGGCGGCAGGCGCTTTGGTCGGCGTGGCCATCGGCAGTGTGGTGCTGAAAAATTCCGATAGCTACCGCGCCGGCCACTTTACCACGGCTCCCCTTGTGTCGCGGGACAGCGTCGGCCTCACGATCAGCGCCAAGTTCTGACCCGGCGGCTGTCGTGGTCCGATCTGCGACGCAAACGTGGTCAAGATGCCGCCCGGCCAAGTGCGGCTTGACGCATAACCCCGGCTCGTTCAACCTTGCGCCATGTCCTATCTCATCCTCAAAGCCGCGATTTCCGGCATGCTGATCGCGCTCGCCTCCGAGGTGGCCCGGCGCAATGCCGGCCTTGGCGCGCTGATCGTGTCGCTGCCCCTTGTCTCGGTCCTGGCGATGATCTGGCTCTGGCGCGACACCCAGGACCCGGAACGGTTGGCCGCCCATGCCGGGGCGACCTTGTGGTATGTCCTGCCCTCGCTGCCGATGTTCGTGCTGATCCCCGTGATGCTGCGCGCGGGCTGGGCGTTCTATCCGACCCTTGCGGTTGGCTGCGCGCTGACCTTCGGGCTTTATCTGATCTCGATGTGGCTGGGCCACCGCCTGGGTCTGGCACTGTAGAAAGGACCCCGGTCAGGTCTGGCCCAGCAATTTTCGATATTTTCCCAAAAGCAGCGACTTGCCCTTCAGCAGGCCTGTCATCAGGTTTCCGACCTTGAACAGAACCAGGAACGACGCGCCGACCCGCGGGCCCAAGGGTATCAAGATCGGCGTCTTGCCTTTGGTCCAGGGGGCATAGGGCTTTTGATCCTCCAGCCGCTGGCCCGCAACCATCGCTCTCAGCGTGCGCGCCAGCCAGGGGACCTGGCGCGACACGGCGACGATGGTCATGCCATCCCCCAGATCCACCGCATCGCCCAACGCAAAGACATTGGGCAGCGTTGAAGGGCGCATCCAGCCATCCGCTTTGACCCGGTTCGCCGTGCCTTTCACCGCGCCCGGCAGCCCCTCCAGCAGCTCTGGCCCCGACCCAGTTTGCCCCTTGCGCCCCCGGCCCGCATGGCTATAACCCGCGAAGTTTTGCCGACAGGGGGCCGCCATGCCGAAAAGAACCGATATCAAATCCATCATGATCATCGGTGCCGGACCCATCATCATCGGCCAGGCCTGCGAATTTGACTACTCGGGCGCGCAAGCCTGCAAGGCGCTGAAGGAAGAGGGCTACCGGGTCATCCTGGTCAACTCGAACCCCGCCACGATCATGACCGATCCGGGCATGGCCGATGCCACCTATATCGAACCGATCACCCCCGAGGTTGTCGCCAAAATCATCGAAAAGGAACGTCCCGACGCCCTGTTGCCCACGATGGGCGGGCAGACCGGCCTGAACACCGCCTTGGCGCTGGCCGATATGGGAATATTGGAAAAGTTCAAGGTCGAACTGATAGGGGCCAAGCGCGAAGCCATCGAAATGGCAGAAGATCGCAAGTTGTTCCGCGAGGCGATGGACCGCATCGGCCTGGAAAACCCCAAGGCCACCATCATCGCCGCCCCCAAACTGCCCAACGGAAAATTCGACATCGCCGCCGGCATCCGCGAGGCCATTGCCGCCATCGACTATGTCGGCCTGCCCGCCATCATCCGCCCGGCCTTTACCATGGGCGGCACCGGCGGCGGCGTCGCCTATAACCGCGACGACTACGAAGCCATCATCAAATCGGGGCTCGAGGCCAGCCCAGTGGCCCAGGTTCTGGTCGACCAGTCGCTGCTTGGCTGGAAAGAGTTCGAGATGGAGGTCGTGCGCGACAAGGCCGACAACGCCATCATCGTCTGCGCGATCGAGAACCTTGATCCGATGGGCGTGCATACCGGCGATTCGATCACCGTGGCCCCGGCCCTGACCCTGACCGACAAGGAATACCAGATCATGCGCAACGGCAGTATCGCCGTGCTGCGCGAAATCGGGGTCGAGACCGGCGGCTCGAACGTGCAATGGGCGATCAACCCGGCCGATGGCCGCATGGTGGTGATCGAGATGAACCCTCGCGTGTCGCGGTCGTCGGCGCTGGCGTCCAAGGCCACCGGATTTCCCATCGCCAAGATCGCGGCCAAGCTGGCCGTGGGCTATACGCTGGACGAGTTGGACAATGACATCACCAAGGTCACCCCCGCCTCGTTCGAACCCTCGATCGACTATGTCGTCACCAAGATCCCCCGCTTTGCCTTCGAAAAGTTCCCCGGATCGCAGCCCAACCTGACCACCGCGATGAAATCCGTGGGCGAGGCCATGGCCATCGGCCGCACCATCCACGAAAGCCTGCAAAAGGCGTTGGCGTCCCTTGAAACCGGCCTGACCGGCTTTGACGAAATCGCCATCCCCGGCGTTTCGACCACGGGCGCCCCTGACCGCGCCGCCGTGACCAAGGCCCTGTCCGAGGCGACCCCCGACCGGCTGCGCAACATCGCCCAGGCCATGCGCCACGGCCTGTCGAATGACGACATCAACGCCATCACCGCCTTTGACCCCTGGTTCCTGGCCCGCATCCGCGAAATCATTGATGTCGAGGCGCAGGTTCGCGCCCAGGGCCTGCCGGTCACCGCCGACGGCATCCGCAAGCTCAAGATGATGGGCTTTACCGATGCCCGGCTGGCCACGCTGACCGGCCGCGACGAAGGCCAGATCCGCCGGGCCCGCCGCAATCTGG
>JAYSWK010000115.1:0-2175 GCA_043718085.1 Rhodobacterales bacterium | reverse complement strand
TGATCAACCGGGCGTGGCGGTTGTTTTTCGCCGACAAGGAAGACTTTGAAAATGCCCAAGGTGACCGCGAAAGTACGACCGACACGCCGATCACCTTTGCGCAACCCGGAGAGCCGGGTTTTCTGACCACCACGCCACAGTTTGGCTGCGACATGGTTATGACCGGCCTTGTGGTCGGAGGTGCGGGATGATCGAAGGACGCTGTCTTTGCGGGGCGGTGACCGTCCGGGCGGGCGGCCACGACCCGCGCGTCGGCGCCTGCCACTGCCGCATGTGCCAGCGCTGGTCGGGCGGGATGTTCCTGTGCTTTTCCGCCCCTGCTGTCGAGATCGTAGGCGAGGTTGCCCGCTATCAGTCCTCATCCTTCGCCGAACGCGCCTTCTGCCCGAAATGCGGAACGCACCTGTGGATGCGCGATACGGCTGAGGGCAGCCCCTATGACCTGATGCCGGGCCTCTTTGACGAAGCCGTCGCCTGGCCCATGCGCAGCGAAATCTACACCGATCGGGCGCTTGCCTCGCTGAGCCTGGGCGGCGACCACCGACGCGCCACCCGCGCCGAATACGAAGCCAGGAACGCCCACCTGGAAGGAGACATGCCGTGATCTCGGGCCATTGCCTTTGCGGAGCGGTCTCGTTCTCGATCGACGGGCCACACGACCCGCGGGTGGGCGTCTGCCACTGCCGCATGTGCCAGCGCTGGTCGGGCGGCGTCAACATGGGCTTTGGCGCCGAGGCGCGGGCGGTGACGGTTTCGGGCAGGGTCAGCCGTTATCGCTCGTCCTCCTTTGCTGAACGTGCGTTCTGTCCCGTCTGCGGCTCTCACCTGTGGTACCGCGATGTGGGCGAAGATGGCGAGCCGGCCCCGAATGAACCCTACGAGTTCAGCCCGGGGCTGTTCGACGCGGCGCGCGACTGGCCGCTTAGGTCCGAGATCTACATCGACCGTGCCTTCGCCTCGGGTCGCCTCGTCGGGGACCACGTCCGCCGGACGCGGGCCGAAGTTGAGTCCAAGAACCGCCACCTTGAAGGGGACATGCCATGACCGTCACCGACAGCGCCTGGGTCAAGGTGACAAGCGCCAGACTGAACGTTATCAGGAGGGTGTCATGAAGGGTCAGTGTCTTTGCGGAGCCGCGCAATTTTCGGGCGAACCCGTCCTGGGTAGCGGCGTGGAAGTGTGCCACTGCCGTCATTGCCGCCGCTGGGGAGGCGGTCCGTTCATGTCAGTGCGCCTGGCTGGAGGGGTGACGCTCGCGGCGGACGCCACGCTGGTGTGGTACGCGAGTTCGGATTGGGCCGAGCGAGGGTTCTGCGGGCGCTGCGGGACGTCGCTGTTCTGGCGCCTGAAGGGGGAGCCGTCGGACTGGATCGTGAACCTGCATGCGCTGGGCGACGACCACGGAATGACGATCCACGAGCACATATGGGTCGATCAGAAGCCCGGATTCTATGACTTTTCCGATGCGACGCCAAGACTGACCGAGGCGGAGTTCATGGCGCGGCATCAGGGCGCAGGAGTGTGACATGACAGACAATCTTGACTGGGCCGCTACCGAGGAAGCCAAACGCACCTGGCTCGAAGCCAATGGCCTATACCGGGCCGAGGACGAACATTCTTCCTGCGGCGTCGGTCTGGTCGTGTCGATCAATGGCAAGCCGTCGCGCAAGGTGGTCGAACATGGCATCGATGCCTTGCGCGCGGTGTGGCACCGCGGCGCCGTCGACGCCGACGGCAAGACCGGTGACGGGGCGGGGATCCATGTGCAGATCCCGGTCAAGTTCTTTTACGATCAGGTGCGCCGTACCGGGCATGAGCCGGATATGGAAAAGCTGATCGCCGTCGGGCAGATATTCTTGCCGCGCACCGACTTTGGTGCGCAAGAACGCTGCCGCACGATTGTCGAAACCGAAGTGCTGCGCATGGGCTATTACATCTATGGCTGGCGGCATGTTCCGGTAAAGACCGAATGCCTTGGCGAAAAGGCCAATGCGACGCGGCCTGAGATTGAGCAGATCCTGATCAAGAACTCCAAGGGCACCGATCAGGAAACCTTTGAGCGCGAGCTATATGTGATTCGCCGCCGGATCGAGAAGGCCGCCATCGCCGCGCAGATCGCCGGGTTTTACATCTGTTCGCTGTCGTGCCGCTCGATCATCTACAAGGGCATGATGC
>JAYSWK010000114.1:0-5479 GCA_043718085.1 Rhodobacterales bacterium | reverse complement strand
TGGTCATGGGTTTCATCCTTCAGGGTTCACGCAGGCTCTCGCTCAGGCCGCGCATCAGGGGTTCCAGGAAATAATCAAGCACAGAGCGGGTGCCGGTCTTGATTTCGGCCGTCAGGGTCATGCCCGGCAAAAGGCCGGTGCCGGGGGTCAGATCGTGCAGGGTGCCCACGAAACCGACCCGTCCGGCATGAAAGGCGCCGGCGCTGCCCTCGGGCGTAAAAGAGCCGTGGCTGACATCCATCAGCTGGCCCTGCAGGCTGCCGTGGCGCCGCCAGGCAAAGGCGTCGATCTTCAGCGTGACCGGATCGCCGATGGCGATGCTGCCGGCTTCGGCGGATTTGATGCCGATCTCGGCAATCAGGGGCACGCCGCTGGGCACCAGAACGACCACCGGCTCGCCCTCGGCCATCAGCGAGCCCGGCCCCCCCTTGGCCACCGACAGCACGATCCCCGCCACAGGCGCGCGCAATTCGGCCATGCGCGCCAGGAGATCGGCCTTGGTCACCTGTTCCTCGATCTCGGCCAGGCGCGGCGACAGATCGGCCAGGGCCTCGGCGATCTGGCGGCGCTGATCGACCTCGAAAGCCTGCAAGGCACCGTTCGCCTGGGTCAGTTTTTGGCCAAGCTCATCCAGCCGGGCCAGATGCTGATCAAAGCCCGCCTCGGCATCGATCCGGCTCAGCTCGGCCTCAAGTGCCGCCAGTTTCGATCCGCTGTGGCTTAGCGCCAAAGTATCGCGCATCGCGCCGATCTGGCGGGCGATGTCGCGCCGGGCCGCCAGTGCCTGGCCCAGGGCCCGCTCGGCGGTGATAGCCTTGGCCAGCCCGTCCCGCGCCGCCACCAACTGGACGCGCTGGGCGGCGGCAAGGTCAAGTCGCGCGGCCCCCACATCCGCCTGCAACCCGGCATCGCCCAGACCCGACGGCGCGGCATCGCCGGACACTTCGGCGCGCAGCCGCGCGATCTTGGCACGCAGGGCCGCGGCTTCGATGCCAAGCGCATTGCGGTCAGCCTGCGACAGCGTGCCGTCCAGCCGCGCCAAAAGCTGGCCCGCCACCACCTGATCACCGGGCTTGACCAAAAGCGCGCCCAATGTGGCACGGGTCATCGGCTGCAATATGATCGGCGGGCCGTCGGCCGCCAGCCGCCCGGTCGCCGTCACGACGATATCCACGCGGGCAAAGGCCGCAACCAGCACCAGGGCGCCGATCAGCCCCGCCCCCAGCGCGGGCCACAGCCGCAGGATCAACGGGGCCGGCTCTTCGACCAGCCGGTCCAGATCGGCCTGAAATTCCAGCGCACCGGGCACGATCACGGACCGCGCGCTCATGTCAGATGCTCGGTTTGCTGCTGCCACAGGTGGCGATAGATCTCGCACCTTTCCAGCAAGGTGCCATGCGGGGCCATATCGACAACGCGGCCCTGTTCCAGAACGACAATCGCATCCGCCTTCACCAGCGACGACAGCCGGTGCGACACCATGATCACCGTGCGCCCCTTGGCGATGGCGGCCAGGTTGCGGTTCACCACCGCCTCGCTTTCGGGGTCCAAAGCCGAGGTCGCCTCATCAAAGACCAGAATGCGTGGCGCGGTCATCAGGGCACGGGCAATGGCCAGCCTTTGGCGTTGCCCGCCCGACAGGTTGGCCCCGCCCTCTTCGACCCGCGTGTCAAAGCCCTGGGGCAAACGGCGCACAAAATCCTCGGCCCCCGCCAGCTTGGCGGCCAAAAGCACCTCTTCCAGCCCCGCCTCGGGCCGGGCGGTTGCGATATTGTCGCGGATCGTGCCGCGAAACAGCAGATTTTCCTGCAAGACCACGCCCAGCGAGCGGCGCAGATGGTCCAGATCGATCTGCCTTATATCGACGCCGTCAATCTGGATCAGCCCGGCCTGAGGCACCTCGATGCCTTGGATTAGCCGCGTCAGCGTCGTCTTTCCCGAACCTGATCTGCCCACCACGCCGATGACCTGACCGGGTGCGATGTCGATGCTGACCCGGTCCAAAGCGGGCGAGGCAGCACCGGGATAGGTGAATGAGACCTGATCCAGCAGCATCCGCCCCGCGATCGGGTGCCGCATCGGGCGGGCTTGGGTGCCGCGTTCGGGCCTTTGGTTCATCACCCCTGCCAGCATCCGCACCGACAGCGCCGCCTCCTGGTATTCATTGATCAGGCCCACGATCTGCACCAGGGGCCCGGTGACCCGGCCTGCCAGCATCAGAAATGCGACCAAAGCCCCGGTGCTGAGTTGGGCTTGCAGCACCTGTGCCGCCCCAAAGGCGATGACCGACACCTGCATCAGCTTTTCCAGCCACCCCGTCGCGGCCCCCGCCAATGCGCCAATGGTGCCGACATCCCATTGGCGGCGCAGGGCGGCGGCCAGATTGTCCTCCCATATCCGGCGGCGGTTCGGCTCCAGCACCAGCGATTTGACGGCGCGCATGTTGTGCAATGTTTCGACCAGATTGGCCTGGCGGTCCGCCTCGGCCGCGTATAGCGCGTTCAACCTGCGGCGGAACGTCGGCAACAACAGCCCGATGCACCCCGCAATGGCCAGGGCAAAGCCCAGCACCACCGCCGTCAAAGGCGCGCTCAGCAGGAACAGGATGCCCAGAAGCAGGGGCAGAAAAGCCGCATCCAGCAGCGTCTGAAACAGCCGCCCCGTCAGAAAGGCGCGGATCTTTTCGGTTTGCTGCATGTGCCGCGTCATCACCCCCGAAGGCGTGGTTTCAAAGACCGACAAAGGCAGCGACAACAGATGCGCAAAGGTGCGAGCCCCGATGATCGCATCGACCTTGCCGCCCGCGATCATCATCAATCTTTGGCGCACATAGGCAAAACCAGCGTCAAACGTGGCCAAGGTGACATAGATGGCGACGATGGCCAACAAAGTGTTCCAGGCCTGATGCGCGATCACCCGGTAGATCAGCACCTGAAACAGCAAAGGCAGCGAAAAGCTGATCAGATTGCCCAGAATGACCGCCAGGGCCACACCCATGAACAACCGCGATTGCAGCCGTACGGCGGGCAGGAACCAGGACAGGCCAAATTCGGCCGCACCCGGGTCTGCCTTGCCCTTGAGTTGCGCCAGCACGACCCGGCCAGACCAGCGCGCGAGAAACTCGGCCTTTGGCACCAGCTTGACACCATCGGATTCAACCGCAGGGTCCAGTATGGCCGCAACCGGGTCCCCGTTCTGGGCCGTGGTCTGGATCAGGATCACCCAGGATCCATCCGCCATGGGCGCCAGTGCCGGATAGGCCGAGCCAAGGCCCGCCAGCATGGCCCAGCCGCCCCGGTTCAAAAGGCGCGTGCGAAACCCGGCCTTTCCCAGGGCTGCCAGAACCGAAGGGGTCAGATCACCCTCGACCAATGCCGGCAATTCCTCGGGCCGCAGCGCCACGCCGTGATGCGAGGCGATCAGAAACGTGGCCCTTAAGGCCGACATCTGCTGTTCGCGCCGTGCCAATTCTTCGGCAAGTTTGGGGTCCGAAAGGGTCATGGCGGACCCTAGGCAGATGACAGTTAATGCGGCGTGAAAAAATCCCCCGACCGGGCCACACCTGGCCAGATCCATCGGGACCGTCCCCAACAACCGTCAGGCGAATCGCACGGCTCTGTTCAGGGTTGTTTCTCGGAACCCGCACCCGCGCCGGATCTCAGAGTCATTGTTGCCACAATCGCAACAATATTTTCACAGCGTCGCGGTTGCGCCCAAATCTCGTCCCATTTCCACCCTATCGGCCAAAGAAAGATCAACCACGCGCCAATTTCAGGCGACCATCATTAGGAGCAACCAATGGCTATCATCAACGGAACGTCCGGAAGCGAAACCTTGGCAGGCACGGTCGATGCCGACACGATTACGGCTCTTGGCGGCGACGACACCATTTATGGCTCAGCCCTGGGGGACAGTATCGATGGTGGTGATGGCACCGATGTCATGGACTACAGCGTCAGCAGCGCCGCAGTAACCGTCAACCTTGCCCTGCACACCGGGACCGGCGGCGATGCCGACGGCGACACCTATGCGTCGATCGAGGATGTCATTGGTTCGGGCCTGGGGGATGCGCTGACCGGGGATACGGAAATCAATTCCCTGTTCGGTGGCTCCGGCAATGACACCCTGGCCGGCGGCGGCGGTGCGGACGTTCTGAGCGGAGGCGCGGGCACGGACACGACCGACTATTCGGCGTCGTCCTCGGCTGTTTTTGTCGATCTGCTTGACCAGGGCTATGGCGGCGATTCGGATGGCGACACCTTCTCGTCGATCGAGGCCGTGATCGGTTCGGCCGGCAATGATACATTAAGCGGCACGGCCAACGCCGACCGTCTGGACGGCGGGAACGGCAATGACCTGCTGATCGGGCTTGGTGGCGCAGATACATTGATCGGCGGTCTGGGCGTCGATACGGCGGATTACACCTCTGCAAGCGGCGACGTGGTCGTCAACCTCACCCTTGGCACCGGCCGCCACCACGAGGCCGAAAATGATTCCCTGACCGGGATCGAGAACGTCACCGGCTCGGCTTTCAATGACTTGCTGACGGGTGACACGGCCGACAACCTTCTGCTTGGCGGAGCTGGCAACGACTCGCTTTTGGGCAACAATGGCGCGGACACGTTGAACGGCGGCGCGGGCAGCAACGACTCGCTGACCGGCGGCAATGGCGACGACACCTATTATGTCGACAGCGCCAACGACAAGATCGTGGAAGCCACCACAGGCGGCACCAACGATGTGGTCTACGCCTCGACCAGCTATACTTTGTCGCTGAACGTCGAAAAGCTGTTCCTGACCGGCACCGGCAATCTGGATGGCACAGGCAACAACGGCAACAACGAGATCACCGGCACGATCGGCAACAACGTTCTGACCGGCGGCGCGGGCAATGACCTGCTGACCTCGGATGCAGGCAACGACGTTCTGAACGGCGGGACCGGGCTTGACACGATGAACGGCGGCGACGGCGACGACACCTATTATGTCGACAACGCAGGCGATGAGACCAACGAGAACGCAGACGCGGGCCACGACACGGTTTTCGCAACCATCTCCTGGACGCTGGATACCGACCTGGAAGATCTGACGCTGAACGGCGCCAGCGGCAATTCGGGCACGGGCAACGCCAAGGACAACGTGATCACCGGCAACAACGGCAGCAACCTGCTGTCGGGTCTTGATGGCAACGATATGATCTCGGGCGATGTGCCCGGTGATACGCTGAACGGCGGCAATGATACGCTGGATGGCGGCGCCGGCGACAACACGCTGGTCGGCGGCCTTGGTGATGACAGCTATATCGTGACCACGGGCAACGACATGATTGTCGAAGGGCTGGACGGCGGGACCGATGTCGTGCAATCCGCCGTCTCGATCATACTGGCAGACAATATCGAAAACCTGATCCTGACCGGCAGCGGAAATCTGGACGGCGTGGGCAACGTGTTGGCCAACACAATGACCGGCAATGATGGCA
>JAYSWK010000113.1:0-2184 GCA_043718085.1 Rhodobacterales bacterium | reverse complement strand
TTGGTCAGCTGAAGCTTGAGGGCAGCCGCGTTGCCGATTTCTCCGAAAAGCCGGTGGGCGAGGGTGGGCTGATCAACGGCGGCTTCTTCGTGCTGTCGCCGAAAGTGGCAAAGTATCTCGACGGCGATGCGACGATCTGGGAACAGGCGCCGCTGCGCGGGCTGGCCGACGATGGCCAGCTGTGCGCGTGGGAGCACCGGGGTTTCTGGCAGCCGATGGATACCATCCGCGAAAAGCAGGAACTTGAAGAACATTGGGAAAGTGGGCGCGCCCCTTGGAAGGTCTGGAAGTGACACCGTCTTTCTGGAAAGGTCGGCGGGTGTTTTTGACCGGCCATACCGGGTTCAAAGGCGCGTGGACCGCTGCATGGCTGACCCGGATGGGGGCCGAAGTCACCGGCTATGCCCATGCCCCGGAAACCGAACCCAATCTCTGGGCCTTGCTGGGCCTGACCTCCGTCCGCTCGGTCATCGGCGATCTGAATGACCGCGCGGCGCTGGACACGGCCCTGGCCGACGCCCGCCCGCAGGTGATCCTGCATCTTGCCGCCCAGGCGCTGGTGCGGAGCAGCTACCGCAATCCGGTCGAAACCTTCGCCTCGAACGTCATGGGCACCGTGCAGCTTCTGGATGCGGCGCGGGCTTGCACCGGGCTGCAAGCCGTGGTCGTCGCCACCTCTGACAAGGCTTACGCCAATGTCGAGCAAATCTGGGGCTACCGCGAAAGCGACCCGATGGGCGGGCGCGATCCCTATTCGGCGTCAAAGGGTGCTTGCGAAATTGCCGCCCAGTCGATGGCCAAAAGCTTTTTTGCGCCCTGTGCGACCGGCGGCCATCCGGCCCGTGTGGCCACGGTGCGGGCGGGCAATGTCATCGGCGGCGGCGACTGGTCCGAAGACCGGCTGATCCCCGACATCGTGCGCGGCTGTCTGGGGCCGGACGGCGCCGTCACCCTGCGCGCGCCGCACTCGATCCGCCCGTGGCAACATGTGCTGGAACCGATCCGCGGCTATCTGATGGTCGCCGAACGGCTGGCGGCGGGCGATGATGCCGCCGCATCCGGCTGGAACTTCGGGCCCGACCGGGCCGACGAACGGGCGGTGATTGATGTGGCTGACGCCGTGGTCAAAGCCCTTGGCAAAGGCCGCATCGTCATTGAAGAAGCCGGAGCGACACTGCACGAAGCAAAGCTTCTGCGGCTCGACTGCACGCGCGCCCGGATTGAACTTGGCTGGCAGCCGGCACTGGGGTTTGCCGAGTGCATCCGGTTTACGGCGGGTTGGTATGCGAGTTGGGCCGCCGGCGTCCCGGCTTTTGAAATTTGCCGCGACCAGATCGCGGATTATGAAGGCGCGTTCTTGAAATGACCATGTCCCACTCCCCCAAATGCCGCGCTTGTGGTGCCGATCTGAAACTGACCCTGGTTGATCTGGGGCTGTCGCCCCTGGCAAATTCCTATGTGCCGTTGGCCAAGGCCGGGATGGTGGAAGCCAAATACCCGCTCCATGCGCGCGTCTGCGAAGCGTGCTGGCTGGTCCAGGTCGATGACGTGGTGCCTGCGGATGAGATTTTCGACGCAGACTATGCTTATTTCTCGTCCTTCTCGGAAAGCTGGCTGGCGCATTGCCGCACCTATGCCCAAAAGATGATCACCGCGCTGCAACTTGGCCGCGAGTCATTGGTGGTCGAGATTGCCTCGAACGACGGCTACCTGTTGCAGTATTTCGGCCATGCGGGGGTGCCGGTTCTGGGGATCGAGCCCTCGGGGAATACCGCCGCCGCGGCCGAGAAAAAGGGCGTGCCGACGTTGGTTGAATTCTTCAGCGAAACCCTTGCCAAACGGCTGGCCGCCGAAGGCAAGCGCCCTGATCTGATCTGTTCGGCCAATGTGCTGGCGCATGTGCCTGATATCAACGATTTCGTGCGGGGGGTGGCGGCCCTGCTGACCGGGAACGCCGTCTATACCGTTGAATTCCCACACCTTCTGAACATGATCCGGCAGGTGCAGTTCGATACGATCTACCACGAACACTACTCGTATCTGTCGCTTCTGGCGGTCGAGAAAATTTTTGCGGCGGCCGGCCTTCGGGTGTTCGAGGTCGAAGAAATGCCCACCCACGGCGGCTCGCTTCGGGTCTACGCCTGCCTTGAGGGCGCGAATCATCCCGAAATGCCCGGTGTCGCC
>JAYSWK010000112.1:0-2185 GCA_043718085.1 Rhodobacterales bacterium | reverse complement strand
CGTGTGGCACTTGATGCCTTGAAGGGTGAGCGGACGGTGCCGGAACTGGCCGCCGCGTATGGCGTTCATCCGACGATGATCCATCAGTGGAAGAAATCCCCGCTTGAGGGTGCATGGGCATCTTCGAGCGGGGTGACCACCACCGTCAGCCAAATCGCCCACCGCCACCGAAAACACAGGCGCGGTGCCAGCAATTCCCATCGCCGCAGATTCAAGCGTCCCCAGCGCGCCTTCGGCCAAGCCAGCTTCTTCAGGCATTTACACACCCCTGTCGCGCATCGTTTTTGATTATTCCATTGCTAGAGCGTGTCAGATAAAAGTGGATACCGGTCTTGTCGTCCGACACGCGGAATAACAAAAGGGTAGAGTCTGTCTGGCGATTCTGCCATCGCCAGACAGACTCTCGGGGTTGGCATTACCGTCTGTAGCGCGTTTTTTAATCAAATTTTTACGACCTTCGGCATGCGATACCAGAACCGCCACATCATCGTTATGGCAGCAAACGCCAACCCCACCACCAGCCCTAACCAAAGACCAACCCCGCCAAGGCCAAAGGGAAAAGCCATCACATAACTGGTGGGTACTCCGATCAGCCAATAGCTGAAGGCGGCGATCCACATGGGCGCACGGGTATCTTGCAGACCGCGCAAAAGCCCGAGGGCGATGACCTGCATGGCGTCGAAAAGCTGGAACAGCGCAGCCACCGCCAAAAGCGTGGATCCAAAGGTCAGGATAGCGGCGGCCTCGGGCTTGGCCTCGTCAAGGAAAAGCCCGATCAGCTGATGCGGCAGGCTGAGAAACACCGCGACGATCACGCTGCCGAAACCAAAGGATAGGACCGTTGCGGTGACGGCGACATCGCGCATTGTTTGAATGTCGCCCTCGCCTTCGGCACGGCCAACACCAACCGTTGCGGCGTTTGAAAGCCCAAGGTGCACCATGAACGCCAGTGCCGCGATTTCCATGGCAATGCCGTGGGCGGCAAGTTGGACGGTGCCGATCCAACCCATCATGATGGCGGCCGCGATGAAAAGCCCGCTCTCGGCCAGACCGGTCAGGCCGATCGGCACGCCCAGCCGAAGCACCTGTGCGAAGGCAGGCCAGTCCGGGCGCCAGAACCGCTGGAACAGGCGGAACCGCCGGGGTCCGGGGGCAAGGCTGGCGTAGACCGCCAAAAGCACGAAGGTCAGCAGCTGCGTGGATAGCGATGCAATAGCTGCACCGCGAACTCCCAGCTCGGGGGCACCCCAGTTGCCGAAAATAAAGGCATAGGCGAGGACAAAGTTCAAAGCCACGGCGGTAACGGTGACCCAAAGGACCACCTGGGTTTTGCCCTGCGCCGCGAGATAGCTTTTCAGAACCATGACCAGCAGGGCGGGCATCATGCCGAATCCGGCAAGGCGCAAAAATTCCTGTGCCAGTTGCGCCACATCGGGGTCCTGGCCACAAAAGCGCAAGATCGGCCCAGCCCAGATGGTCGCCGGCAGCATCAGCAGGCTGTAGAGGATCGACAACCACAATCCCATGCGGGTTTCACGGCGCACCTGCACCTCGTCGCCGCGCCCAAGGGCGGCCGCCACCATCCCCATGACGCCGATCCCAAACCCCGAACCAAGGATAAACAGCACGAAGAAGAACGACGTGCCCAGCACCACTGCGGCAAGCTCTTGTACGCCGTACCAGCCCAGCAGCACGGTGTCGGTGACATGCAGGGCCATCTGCGCCAGATGGCTGCCGATGAGCGGCAGCCCCAAGGTCAGTAACCGGCGCGCATGGGCACCATATGAAAGCCGCTTTGCCATCCGCGAGGCATACTGTCAGGTCCCGGGAAGGTCCAGAGCCGAGGGCGGGCGGGTGGTCGGCAAGGACGGAAGCCTCCGGCGGGAGTATTTGGACAAAGCAAAAACCCGACATCAAAAGAGCGGTCAGGCTTTTCCCCCGGAACGGATCGGGTTAGGCATGAGGCAGTGGCAACGGAGGGGACAAGATGGTGAAACTTTACGGAGTGGCCCGGTCGCGTGCGACCCGCAACCTGTGGCTGCTGGGAGAGATCGGCAAGGATTACGCGCAGGTGCCGGTGATCCAAGGCTACCGGCTGGCCGATCCGCTGGCGGCGGATGCGCCGCTGAACACCCTGTCAGCGGAGTTCCTGCGCCTGAGCCCGGCCGGGGCGGTGCCGGTCATG
>JAYSWK010000111.1:0-5505 GCA_043718085.1 Rhodobacterales bacterium | reverse complement strand
CGTCGATGTCCAGACAGCCCGCCAGAACCATGGGCTGATTGGCCACCACGCCCACGGTCTGCCCCTCCAGCCGGATGAAGCCCGTCACGATATTGCCGGCGAAATCGCGCTGTATCTCGAAAAAGTCGCCCTCATCGGCGATTTTCGTGACCAGTTCCTTGATGTCATAGGGCTGGTTCGGGTTGTCCGGGATCAGCGTGTCCAGCGACATCTCGATCCGCGCCGGATCGTCGAAAAAGGGCCGCACCGGTGCCTTCTGGCGGTTGTTCAGCGGCAGGAAATCGACCAGCCGCCGCGCTTCGGACAGCATTTCCACATCATTCTCATAGGCCCCATCGGCCACGGACGACCGTTTTGTATGTGTCGCGGCCCCGCCCAACTCTTCCGCCGTCACCACCTCGTTGGTGACCGTTTTCACCACGTCGGGACCGGTCACAAACATATAAGAGCTGTCCTTGACCATAAAGATGAAGTCCGTCATCGCTGGACTGTAAACCGCTCCGCCCGCACACGGCCCCATGATCAGGCTGATCTGCGGCACCACGCCCGAGGCCAGGATATTGCGCTGAAACACCTCGGCATATCCCGCCAGCGAGGCCACGCCCTCCTGGATCCGCGCCCCGCCACTGTCGGCTATTCCGATCACCGGAGCGCCGTTCTGAATGGCCATGTCCATGATCTTGCAGATCTTTGCCGCATGGGTTTCCGACAGGGATCCGCCAAAGACCGTGAAATCCTGGGAATAGACATAGACCTGCCGCCCGTTGATCGTGCCCCAACCCGTGACCACGCCGTCGCCACTGGGCCGTTCAGCCTCCATGCCGAAATCGGTGCAGCGGTGCGCCACGAACATGTCGAACTCCTCGAAACTGCCGTCGTCCAGCAGCAGTTCCACCCGCTCGCGTGCTGTCAGCTTGCCCTTGGCATGTTGTGCCGCGACCCGGCGCGCCCCGCCCCCGGCCCGTGCGGTTTCCCGCCGCGCTTCCAATTCCTGCAAGACATCCATACGTCCCGTCCCCTGTTCGTCCCGGCACCATTGCAATCGGCCTGGCATGTCGGGCAGCATTTGCGACGCGCGCGGAAAACGCAAGTGGCAACGGGCCGCGCGGGCGAACCCGCCGCCTAGACGGGATGGGTTTGGATGGAATCGGGAAACGCTGCCTCTCGCATTCGCTCGAACGCGTTTCCCGATGGGGTTTGCTTCCATGAAAACCCATCCCGCTTTAGCATGGCTTGCATGCGGCCCCAGCCTTGGCTAACAGGGCTGATATGACCCCAAGGAGACCGCAATGGACGTCAGCGGCCTGATCCGGACCACATGCGCGCCAGAAGTTCTGGTGACCGCCCTTTATGATGCCAGGTTTCTGGCGGCCGTCATGCCCCAGGGCTCGCGTGTTGATCAGACGGCCGAGGGGGCCTTCACCTTTTCGGTCACCAGGAATTTGGGCCCGATCAAGCTGACCCTGCCCGGCACAATGACCATCGCCCAAAAGGGCAAGCGCCGCGCCAAGTCGATTTGTGTCCGCGCGTCGCATATCATTGGCGGCAAGGTTGACCTTGATCTGGATATCAGGTTCGAAGTGTCGCCCGATCATACCCAGTTGATCTATACCGGCGAACTTGCGGCCACCGGCCTTGCCGGCCGGGTCTTGCGCGAATATGCGACGCGGGTCAATGGCGCGCTGAAAGCCGCCCTGACCCGTCTGGCCGTGCTGGCCGAGGGGCAGACGACCCAAGGCGCCTGAGGCAACGGTCCGGCACACAACCCAACCCGGTCTACCGCTGGCTGTCCTGCCAATTGGGGTTGATCCAGGGTTGCTGGTTCGACCGCGCCAGCATTCCCTTGCCCAGGATGTGATCCGCCGCCTTTTCCCCCACCATGATCGACGGCGCGTTCAGATTGCCATTGGGCACCTGCGGAAAGATCGAGCTGTCGGCAACCCGCAGCCCCTCGACCCCGATCACCCGGCATTCAGGGTCCACCACCGCCCAGGGATCGTCCCGCCGCCCCATGCGGACCGTGCCGCAGGGGTGATAGGCGCTTTCGACATGTTCACGGATGAAATCATCCAGATCGGCATCGCTGACCGCCGCCGCACCCGGCTGAATTTCGTTTTTCACATAGGGTTTCATCGCATCTTGCGCGAAAATTTCCCGCGTCAGGCGAATAGCGGCGCGGAACTCCTCCCAGTCGCTTGGTTCGGACATGTAGTTGAACAGGATCTTCGGCGGCGCCTTGGGGTCGGCGGACCGCAAGGTGACCGCCCCGCGCGATCGTGACCGCATCGGCCCGGTATGGACCTGAAAGCCATGGCCATGGGCGCTTGCCTTGCCGTCATAGCGCACGGCAATGGGCAGGAAATGGTATTGCAGATCGGGGTATTCGACGCCCGCCTTGCTGCGGATAAAGGCACAGGCCTCGAACTGGTTGCTGGCCCCCAGCCCCTTGCCCGTCAGCATCCACTGCGCCCCGATCAGCGCCTTGCCCCAGATATTCCAGTATTTGTAAAGGGTTATGGGCTGGCTGGCGGCGAATTGCAGATATAGTTCGGGATGGTCCTGCAGGTTCGCCCCCACGCCCTTGCGGTCGGCCACCACGGGGATGCCGTGTTCGGCCAGCTGGGCCGCAGGCCCGATGCCCGACAGCATCAGGATCTTGGGGCTGTTGATCGACGAGGCCGCGACGATCACCTCGCGCGCCGCCCGGATCACCTCGATCTTGCCGCCGCGCTCGACCTCGACCCCGACCGCCCGGCCCGCTTCGATCACGACGCGGCGGGCATAGGCGTGGTAAAGCTGCACATTTCCGCCCTTCAGCGCCGGGCGCAGATAGGCCTTGGCCGCCGACCAGCGACTGCCTTGCCAGATCGTCGCCTCCATCGGGCCGAAACCCTCTTGCTGGTGGCCGTTGTAATCATGGGTCAAAGGATAGCCCGCCTGCCCGCCCGCCGTTATGAAGGCTTCGAACAACGGGTTGCTGCGCGGCCCGCGTGTCACGTGCAACGGCCCCGAGGTGCCGCGCCAATCGGCATCGCCGCCCCGCGCACCCTCGGCCCCGTGCCAGTTTTCCATCCGCTTGAAATAGGGCAGAACGTCGGCATAGGCCCAGCCCTGCGCCCCCATCTCGTCCCAGGCGTCGAAATCGCGGGCATGGCCGCGCACATAGACCATGCCGTTGATGCTGGACGACCCGCCGATGACCCGCCCGCGCGGCGTGGCCAGTTGCCGCCCGCCCAGAAAGGGCTCGGGTTCGGTGCGAAAGCCCCAGTCATACATCTTCATGTTCATCGGATAGGACAGGGCCGCAGGCATCTGGATGAAGGGGCCCGCATCGCTGCCGCCATCTTCGATCACCACAACCTTGTGCCCCGCCTGACCCAGCCGGTACGCCATGGCCGATCCCGCCGAGCCCGAACCGATGATCACATAATCCGTTGTCATTGCCTTGCTTTCTATTCCCCACCGGTGCCAGTCTTTCGTGACAAAGCCCCGTGTCTCGCTTGCGTCAGCACAAGCCTCACCCCAACTGGCCCTTCAGGAAATCCAGCGCCAAAGCCACCGCCGCGCGGCCATCCGCCGGACCCGATTTCAGGCCCTCGCGCAGATAAAGCCCGTCCACCATCGCGCCCAAACCATCAGCCACCGCCTCGGCCCTGGCACCCGCCATCGGGCGCAGGCCGACCAGCAGGTTGGATTTCAGCCGCTTTTGATAGACGTTCAACAGCCGCTTCGCCTCTGGCACGGTCTGGGCCAGAACCCAAAAGTTCAACCAGGCGCCGATTGTCTCGCGCCGGAAATTTGCCGTGCTGAAACTTGCCGTCAGCACGGCCCTGATGCGGCTTTCCGGGCCATCGGCCAAAGCCAGCGCGCCGCGCACCTCGGCCCCGTACAGCGTCATGACATGGCGCATGGCGGCCAGAAACATCTCTTCCTTGCTGCCGAAATAATGATGCGCCAGGGCGCTGGACATGCCTGCCCGCTTGGCGATCTGGCTGACCGTCACGTCCAAAGACCCGACCCGCCCGATCTCGACAATCGTGGCTTTGACCAGGGCCGCCTTGCGTATAGGTTCCATTCCCAGCTTGGGCATTGCGGGCCTCAAACAAAATGCTTGCTTTTCTCAGCTAACTTGAAGTTTATTGACTCGTCAATCAACAATAAATGGGAGTCTGCCATGGCCCTTCGCCAAATTCTGCTTTCTACTGCTGTGACCTTTGCCATGACCGGCTCGGCCTTTGCCGCCGGTTGCGACAAGGTGACCTTCTCGGATGTGGGCTGGACCGACATCACCGCCATCACCGCCGCCACCGCCATGATCGTCGAAGCCTTGGGCTACGAATCCGAAATCAAGGTCCTTGGCGTGCCCGTCACTTATGAGGGCCTTGCCTCGGGTGACGTTGATGTGTTCCTGGGCAACTGGATGCCCACGATGGAAAGCAATCTTGCCCCCTACCGCGACGCCAAGACCGTCGACGTCGTGCGCGCCAATCTTGAAGGCGCAAAATACACCCTCGCGACCAACGCCAAAGGTGCCGAACTTGGCATCAAGGACTTTGCCGACATCGCCGCCCATGCCGCAGATCTTGACAGCAAGATCTATGGCATCGAGGCGGGCAATGATGGCAACAAGCTCATCCTCGACATGATCGACACAGACGCGTTCGGCATGAAGACAGCCGCCCTCGAACTGGTCGAAAGCTCTGAACAAGGCATGCTCGCGCAGGTCGAACGCGCCGACAACGAAGGCCAGGCGATCATCTTCCTTGGCTGGGCCCCCCACCCGATGAACGCCAACTTTACCATGTCCTATCTGACTGGCGGCGATGACTATTTCGGGCCGAACTTCGGCGGTGCCACCGTCTATACCAACACCCGCGGCGGCTATGTCGCGGAATGCCCGAATGTCGGCAAATTGCTGACCAACCTCGCTTTCACCTTGCCGATGGAAGACCAGATCATGGGCGCGATCCTTGATGATGGCGCGGATCCGCTGGATGCCGCCAAAGCCTGGTTGGTCGCCAACCCCGATGCCATCAAGCCCTGGCTCGATGGTGTGACCACCAAAGACGGCGGCGACGCCGTGGCGGCTGTCATGGCCGCGCTGCAGTAAGCCAACAACCGCCCCGGCGATCAACGCCGGGGCCTTTTTTCACCGGGGGGCAAGCGCATGAAATGGACGGATTATAAAATCCCGCTGGGGTCTTGGGCGAACACGGTCTTCGTCTGGATGAAGACCCACCTTTCGGTGCTGTTCAACGCCATTGCCGATGCGCTGGAAAGCCTGATCAACGGCTTTCTGTGGCTGTTGCAAACGCCCAACCCTTTGGTGATCATCGCGGTCTTCGTGGCCATCGCCTGGGTCTTGCAGCGCAACTGGAAGATCTGCGTCTTTGTGGCCATAGGCTTTCTGTTCGTGCTGAACCAGGGCTACTGGAAGGAAACCACCGAATCGCTGACCCTGATCCTGTCGTCCTGTGCCGTCTGCATGGCGGTCGGTGTGCCAAT
>JAYSWK010000012.1:0-2549 GCA_043718085.1 Rhodobacterales bacterium | reverse complement strand
CCCCCGGCGCGATCATTGCCGCCATGAAAGCATCAATTGCCGCAATCTGCGCCGCATCCAGCCGCAGCCCAAGCTTGCTGCGTCGCCATACCACATCTGCGGCACTCCGTGCATATTCACGGGCCATGAGCCAACGCAGTTCCGCCTCGGTAAGCGTCGCCCCGAAAACGCGCCCCAGATCGGCGGCGGATTTTGCGCCGCCCAGAACACCCCATGCCTCGGTGCCATAGGCCCGGATCAGCCGCGCCACCCATGCCTCGGCCAGAAAGGGATATTCGACCGTAAGTTTTGCCCGCAGCGCGGCAACCCCGTCATGCGGGAAGTCGCCACCGGGCAGCGCCACGCGCGCGGTCCAATCCCCCGTGGCCTGCGGAAAAAACGGCGCCAGCTTGGCCAGCGCCGATTCGGCAAGCCGCCGATAGGTGGTGATCTTGCCGCCGAACACGTTCAGCAGAGGCGCACCGTTTTCATCCAGCGACAGCACATAATCTCGCGTCGCCGCGGTCGCCGATTTTGCCCCGTCATCATACAAGGGCCGCACCCCCGAATAGGTCCAGACCACATCATCGCGGCTGACTGGTTTGGCGAAATATTGCGAAGCGAAATTGCACAGATAGTCTTGCTCGGCATCGGTGCAGTGCGCCTCGCCGGGGGCGCCGCCATGATCCTGATCCGTGGTGCCGATCAGGGTGAAATCCTGCTCATAGGGGATGGCAAAGATGATGCGGCCATCCGCCCCCTGAAAGAAGTAGCAGCGGTCGTGGTCATAAAGCTTTTTGGTGACGATATGGCTGCCGCGCACCAAACGCACGCCTTCGGAGGAATTGATCCGGGTGACGTCGCGGATCACATCCCCGACCCAAGGCCCGCCGGCATTCACCAAAGCCCTGGCCCGAAACACCTTCTGGCCCTGTTGCCCTTCTGTTGTGATGTGCCACAATCCATCGACCCGATCCGCCGAGAGCACCTTGGTGCCCACCATGATCCGCGCGCCGCGCGCCTCGGCATCGCGGGCATTGAGTACGACCAGACGCGAATCCTCGACCCAAACGTCAGAGTATTCATAGGCATGGGTGAATTTCGGGTTCAAAGGTCTGCCGACGGGATTGGTTTGCAGATCCACCGCCCTGGTGGCAGGCAAGATCTGGCGTCCGCCGAGGTGATCATACATGAACAACCCCAGACGGATCAGCCAAGCCGGGCGACGACCTTTCATCCAAGGCATGACGAAAGACAATACCTTCGAGGTCGGCGTATCGCCTTCGAACCGCATATCCCTGTGATAAGGCAGCACAAACCGCATCGGCCAGCTGATATGCGGCATTGCCACCAGCAGCGTCTCACGCTCTTTCAAGGCCTTTCGGACCAGCCCGAACTCAAAGTACTCAAGATAGCGCAGCCCTCCGTGAAACAGCTTGGTCGAAGCGCTGGAGGTCGCCTGCGCCAAATCGCCTTGCTCGGCCAAGGTGACCGAAAGCCCGCGACCGGCCGCATCGCGCGCTATGCCGGTGCCGTTGATGCCGCCGCCAATGACGAAGAGGTCAACCGTCGTTGAGTTAGCGGTATCGTGGCGCAACGCGGTCTCCCCCCTTCGTCGTCGCTCCCTAACAGAGCCGATTCGCCCGGCCCCGTCAAACTATTTGTTCGTTTTTGCGCGATTAATTAAAAATCGCGCATTTTCAGTTCAGAGAGCCGCAATTTCTAGGTGAGAATGGCCGGATAATCAAAACTCGAACGTCAACGCAGAATTTCGACGTTGCCAAAATCATCGGAAACCGTGAGATTGCTTTGGCGAGACTCCGCATGACCTCGGGCAACTTTGGTGTAAACACTTGGTCGAACTGCGACCAAAATGGATGGAATGCAATCATGGCGTTAGGCTTTCGCCAGTCCGAAATTCTTGAAATTGCCCGGTCCGATGGCAGAGTTGTCGTAGAGTTGCTTGCAGAAAAGTTCCAAGTCACTCTGCAAACCATTCGCCGTGATCTGACCGAACTTGCCGACGCCGGGCTTCTGGACCGGGTCCATGGCGGCGCCGTGCTGCGCACCGGGGTTTCCAACTTCGGCTATGAAGAACGCAGGCGGATGAATGATGTGGCCAAGGCCGCAATCGGGCGTCGCTGCGCACAAGCCATCCCGAACAACAGCTCGATGATCCTTAACCTCGGAACCACGACGGAGGCCGTGGCGCGCGAGCTGCTCAATCATACCAATATCACCGTGGTCACCAATAACATCAATGTCGCCAATATATTGCTGGCCAACGAGTCCTGCGAAATCATGGTTGCGGGGGGGGCGCTTCGCCGATCTGACGGCGGCCTTGTCGGCGATTTGACCACCGATTTCATCGAGCAATTCAAAGTTGACTACGCCGTTATCGGCGCATCTGCGCTGGACCTCGATGGCGATCTGCTGGATTTCGATCTGCCCGAAGTGCGGGTGTCGCGGGCCATCATCCGCCAGTCGCGCAACGTGTTTCTGGTGACCGACGCGTCGAAATTCGGCCGCTCTGCCCCGGTCAAGCTGGCATCCCTATCCGAGATTGATAC
>JAYSWK010000110.1:0-2192 GCA_043718085.1 Rhodobacterales bacterium | reverse complement strand
ACGATCCTAGATGGGCAAGGCACTTAAGCAAGCAAAAAAGGCGTCAAAACCTTGATATCGCAGGGTTCAGTTTCGCCGCCCGCAACCCGAAAAATATTCGCGCGGCCCTAGATAAGCAGGCGTTCCACGTCGATTGCGCGCCTTTTCAGCTCGTCAATCAGCGTCGGCACAACGCGGCCGGACCGGACTGCCAGCTCCAATGCCTGCGACAGGGCCGCCGCATCGCCCAGCCCGGAACAGACGCGCCACACCATGCGATGCGCCGCGCCATCCTCATAGACGATCTCGGTGGAACCGGCCCGGCTGACGCGCAGGCCAAGAAAATCTGCACCCTTGCCGGGGGCGTGAAAAGTCGTTTGTGTGCCCATTCGGGTCATCCTTTTGCTCGACATCATGAGTGTGGTCCGTCTCAATCTATGTCGTCAATGGGTTACCAAACTGTTATGTCACAGGCTGAGTCCTGCGTGCCACAGGCCGGTGCGGTCAAACCGCCATATCGCTGGGCGGGTTGGCCAAAAGACGGGCCAGAATGCCCACGCCGCGCTCCAGCTCGTCATGACTGCAATTGCCCGCAACCGCCAGACGCACGGCATTGGGCGCGCGACCATGGATCATGGCATATTGGTCCGCCGGGCGCATCAGAACCCCGGCCTCCTCGGCCGCCTGCGCGAAAGTCGAGGCCCGCCACCCCTGCGACATCTTCAGCCAGACAAAGGGCAGGCCCGGCGCCCAGGACAGATCGAACACCCCAAGCCGATTGACGACGATCTGCAATCGCTCGGAATATTCGGCCATCACGCGGGTGCGAATTGCCGCCGCCCGCCCCGAGGTTAAAAGCTCAAGACACAAAGCCGAAGTCAGCTGCGACAAGGCGAAAAAGCTGTGCTGGGCCGTCAGCCGCGCCGCATCCCCCATGCCGGTCGGGCACAGGACATAGCCAAAACGCAGCGCCGCCGACAGGGTTTTCGACAAGGAACCCATGTACCAAACCCGGTTCGGCGCCAAGGCCCGCAGGCTGGGCGCGTCGGAACCCGTCGCCGGATAGCACTCATCTTCGATGATCTGCACATTGTGCCGATGCGCGATTGATACAATCTCTTCCATCCGTGCCCGCGTCATCTGCGCGGTCGACGGGTTCTGACCCGACGGGGTCAGGCACAGGACCTGCGGCCCATGGCGCCGACAGGCCGCCTCCAGCGCCGCCGGGCGGATGCCTTCGTCATCCATCTCCAGCCCCACAACGTCTGCCCGTGCAGCACGGGCGGCATAGCGAAAGCCGGGATAGGACAATTCCTCGGTCAGAACCACCGGGCGGTCCCCCCGCAGGCAGCAATCCAGGATCAGCCCGATGGCATTCTGCCCGCCATGGGTCAGCATGATGTCTTGCGGCCCGAAGCTGCCCAGAACCCGGTCCGCAAGCCAGTCACAGACCGCGCCACGCAAAGGTGATTCCTGGGATTGGCTTGGATAATCAAGCCAGTCCGCGCCATTCTGCATGCTGACCTGCCGCAAGGCGTCGGCAATGGCACCGCCTTGCCCCAGGTCGGGCAGCGACGGGGATCGCAGGTCGATCCGTCCGGTCTCAGCCCGCAAATTGCGCTCTGGGATCAAGGAAACCCGTGGCCCAAGGCGCGGCGCACGGGCCGCAACAAAGGTGCCGCGCCCGACCGTCGCCTGCAAAAGCCCCTCTTGCGTGGCAATCTGATAGGCCCGGCTCACCGTGCCCGGCGTGACCGAAAGCCGCCAGGCCAGATCGCGCACCGTCGGCAGTTTCTGCCCTTCGACCAGATCACCGGCCCTTGTCGCGTCGCGCAAGGCACGCACCAAAGCCAGATATTTCGGCCCACCTTCCTGGCGCAGAACCGGGGTCCAAATTGTATCCATGACAATATTCCTCTGGTGATTCCCGGCGGTGCTTTGTATCGTTCATATACGCAATTTCTATACTTGTATCAATACAATCGAGTCCGCCATGACCCAGACCGAAGTTTTCGCACTGTCCACGCACCCGCTTCCGCCGCTGTCGCGCCTTTTGTTGCGCGTGACCTTGCTGGCACTGACCTGGGAGATGCGGCGCCGCACCCGAAAGCAGCTGGGCAATTTGTCAGATCACATGCTGGTCGACATCGGCCTTGAACCCTGGGCCGCCACGACCGAGGCTGCCAAGCCCTTCTGGCAACCCTGATCCGTTA
>JAYSWK010000109.1:0-5511 GCA_043718085.1 Rhodobacterales bacterium | reverse complement strand
AGATCATGGTGATGTGTCTGGGCCGGGTGGTGGAAGTGGCGCCGCGCGATGCCTTTTACGCGCGGCCCTTGCATCCCTATTCGCAGGCGCTGATGCAGGCCGTGCCCGAACCCGACCCCAAGCGGGAACGCGGACGGATTGGCCAGTCGCTGCCGGGCGAGCTGCCCTCGGTGCTGAACCCGCCCAAGGGCTGCGTTTTTGCCAGCCGCTGCCCCAAAGCCCAGCCGCGCTGTCTTGCCGAGCGGCCGGAATTGCGGGACTTTGGCGGCAGGCAAGCCGCCTGTCATTTCGTCGAGGCGTGAATGGATATCCAGACCCTGGCCCGTGACTGGGCCGCCCTGCCACAGATCAGCAATGTCCATGCCTCGGGCGATGGGCGCTGGGCTTTCTTTTGCGCCATGGGCGACGAGGTGGACGAGGTCTTTGCCGTGCCGACCGACGGGGCGACACCACCGGTGCAACTGACCTGGGGGACGGATCACCACCAGATCCGCGATGTCTCGGATGACGGGATGCTGCTGGTGCTGGCCCAGTCGCATAACGCCAGCGAGCATGACCATCTGATGATGCTGGACCGCCGCCGGGGCAACAAACTGCGCCTGCTGACGCCCAAGCAGCAGGATCACTACGTTTATGGCGGGCGGCTGACCAGGGATGGCGGCATCATCTTTGTCGCGGATTACGATTACGAGACCGGGAGTGTGGTGGATGGCGCGCGGGTCTGGTGGCAAAGCCTGACCACGGGCGAGCGGCGCTGCCTGGCCCAGACGCGGCATATGTTCGACCATCCGCCCGCCCTGTCGCCATCGGGGGCGCGGGTTCTGATGAATGTGAACGAACGTTCGCCGGGCGGCACGCAGATCTGGGTGATGAACCTGGATGGCAGCGATTTGCGCGAAGTTCTGGGCTTTGGCCTGCGCAACAACACGCGCGGCGCATGGCAGGATGACGACCGGATCGCCTTTGTCACCGACCGAGGTGGCCGCGACATGGTGGGCGTTCTGAACCTGGATACCGGTGTCGTGGACTGGCTTGGCGGCGAGCCGGACCTTCTGCCGCACGAGGTTCTGGCGGGGGGCGGTGGCTTTGCCCTGGTGGCCCATGACGCAAGCCGGACCCATGCCCTGCTGTGGGACGACGCGTTTCACCCGATTGAAAACCGTTCGGGCCGCCGCAGCCTTTTGCCCCATGCCGCCCTGCCGGATGGCGGCTGGATCTGCGAGGCCTATGACGCGGGTGCCGCCCATGATCTGGTGCGCGTCGGGCCGGGCGGGTCTTGCCTGCGCCTGACCAAGGCCGCGACATCGACCCGCGCCTATCGCAGCCCGCGCGATTTTCGCTGGTCCGCGCCGGATGGTCGGGCCTGTCAGGGCTGGCTTTACGAACCCGAAGGGCCGACCAGAGGCTTTGTCGCCTATATCCATGGCGGCCCGACCTGGCATTCCGAGGATTGGGTGAACCCCAAGATCCAGTTCTGGGTGCAGGCGGGCCTAACCGTGCTGGACCCCAATTATCGCGGATCGACCGGCTTTGGCCATGACTGGCGCGAAGCGGTGAAAGAGGATGGCTGGGGCGGGCGGGAACAGGCGGATATTCGTGCCGGAATAGAGGCTTGCGTGGCCCAGGGCCTTGCGGTTCGGGGGCGGATTGCGGTCGCGGGCAATTCCTATGGCGGCTTTTCCAGCTGGTTTGCCATCACGCGGCACGCCGATCTGGTCAACGCGGCCATTCCGATGTGCGGCATGTACCGGCTGGACATCGATTATCACGCCACCGAAATGCCCCATGGCCGTGATTATTCCGTCGAGATGATGGGGGGCACGCCAGAGGAGTTGCCGCAGAAATACGCCAATGCCAGCCCCGGCAACTTTATCAGCAATATCCGTGGCCAGGTCATGGTGGTGCATGGGCTGGCCGACAGCAATGTCGGGCCGGAAAACACCCATGTGGCGCTGCGCGACCTGACGATGGCCCATGTTCCGCACGAGGCGCTGTTGTTCGAGAATGAGGGGCATGGCGTCTTTCGCCGGTCCAATGTCGCGGAATATCTGGAGCGGACCGCCGCCTTTCTGGAACGGGCTTTTCAGCGATGACCGGCTGCTTCATTCCCGGCCCCTACGACGATGGCGATGCGGTCACGGGGCATTATTACGAAATGGCCTCTGCCGATCCCAAACGGGCGCAGATCTGGGGCTATACCGACCGCTTGAGCTATGCGCCCGGCGAAGAGGTTGCGCTGCATCTGATGGGCCGGGGCGACGCGCATATCGTGGTGCGGCGCGACGGGTTGGTGCCCGAGGTGGTGGTGGACCGGCATGTCAGGGCGACATTTCATGAAACACCGAATGATTGTTCTGTAACGGGTTGCGGTTGGCCGGTAGGACTGCGGTTCGCGGTGGAAAAGCACTGGCGCAGCGGGGTCCATACCGTCGTGATGACGGTCGACGGGCATCAATCCGAACATATGTTCGTGTTGCGCGCCGCCAAGCCACAAGCGCGGGTTCTGATGATTCTGGCGACGGGCACCTGGGCTGCCTATAACGACTGGGGCGGGTCGAACCATTATCAGGGGCTGGTCGGGCCACGGCAGACCGATGCGGCGCATGATGTTTCGCTGTTGCGGCCCTGGTCCAAGGGCTTTGTGCGCTGGCCCGAGGGCGCGCCGCGCATCCCCCACGCCTCGCCCTTGCTGACACGGCCGCGCTATCCGCATATGGACTATGCCCGGGCGCGGGGATTGTCCAAGAAATATGCCTCGTCGGGTTGGGCGGCGTTCGAGCGGCCCTTTGCCTTGTGGTGCGAGGCGCAGGGGATCGGGTTGGACTATGTGACCCAGCACGACCTGCACCGGGGGATGCCCGAGGGCTATGACCGCGTGGTGATCGTGGGTCATGACGAATACTGGACCTGGGCGATGCGCGATCATCTGGACGGGTTCGTGGATGCCGGCGGCAAGGTGGCGCGGTTTGCGGGGAATTTCTATTGGCAGACCCGGCTCAGCGCCGATTTGCTGACGCAGACCTGCTGGAAGGTCGGGCCCGACCCGGTGCGCGGGGCAAGGCGGACGACCTATTGGGACGCGCCGGAAGTGGGGCGGCCTGCGGTGGCGACGATGGGGTTGACCGGGTCGATGGGGGTCTATGCCGGGTGGAGCCGCTGTGCGGCGCATGGGTCGGGCGGGTTTGCCATCTATCGGCCGGATCATTGGTCGCTGCGGGACACGGGGCTGGGCTATGGGGATGTGCTGGGGGCTTCGGCGCGGATCTTCGCCTATGAGGTGGATGGGGTCGAGGTGGGGCTGAAGCATGGGTTGCCCATGGCCGAGGATCGGGCGCTGCGGGGCGATCTGGAAATCGTCGGCATGTCGCCCGCCACGACGCTGTCGCATCATACCGCGGCCGCGGACCGCGACCTGTTCATCGGGCATCTGGATGCCGAGGATACGGCGCGGGTCATCTATGGCGCGGTGAATGCCGAGACGATGGGCCGCGCGAGCCGGGGCAATGGCTGCATGGCGGAATATCGGCGGGGCCGCGGCGCCGTGTTCAACGTCGGGTCGTGTGAATGGGTGAATGGGTTGATCGAACGCGAGCCGACGGTGGAAAGGATCACACGGCGGATCTTGACTGGGGATTGGGCTTGAGGGGGTGGTCGGGTGTAACCGCTCCCTTGGGTTGGGCGTGTGATTTCACGGGTAAAACCTGACCCAGACCGATCATTGCCGCCCAGCACGGCATGAAAATTACCCGATCTGTTCCGCGGGGAACATCTGACAGACGCATGAGACGGCATGCTCTTCCTTGGCTGCAACTTGGAAGGTCTGTGTCACATGTCCCTCGATCCTGCCTCGGCGCTCAAAGCGCGCATCGCCATTTCGGCGCTTTTCCTCTTGAACGGGGCCGTTCTGGGGTCCTGGGCCCCGCAGATCCCGCTGCTTTTGCCGCGTCATGGCATCAGCCCAACCGCGCTGGGCCTTCTGATCTTTGGCATGGGGATGGCGGCGATGGCAGCCATGTCCTTGTCGGGACGACTTGCGGCCCGTTACGGATCGCGGGCGATGGCACGCGGGACGGCAGTTTGCTGTGCGGTCGCCCTGCCTGCCGCCGTGCTTGCCCCAAGTGTCGCCGCCCTTGCCCTTGCCATGGCCGCCATGGGGGCAAGCATCGCCATGATGGACGTCGCAGTGAATGCCAATGCGGTCGAACTGGAACAGGCGTCTGGCCGGGCGATCCTGTCCTCGACCCATGGGTTCTGGAGCGTCGGCGGCTTCCTTGGCGGCGCCCTTGGTGGGCCGGGCATTGGGGCGCTGGGCAGCATTGGCCTTGCGCTGACCGTATCGGCGCTTGCCCTCGCAATCCTTGCGCTAAGCTGGTCCTGGCTGTCCAGCGTGCCCGTCCTGGCGGATGACGCCGAGGCCGCACCGGGCCCCGGCAAGACGCGGCAAGGCTGGACCATCTATCTGATCGGGGGGATGGCGCTGCTTGCCTTTGTACCCGAAAGCGCGGTGCTGGACTGGAGTGCGCTTTACCTCAGGACCGACCATGGCGCCGGGGTGGCGCAATCCGGGCTGGCCTTTGCTGTCTTCTCGGTCTGCATGGCGGCCATGCGCTTTTGCGGCGACGCGGTCCGCAACCGGGCCGGGGCTGTGGCGCTGTTGCGCGCATCGGGCACGATCGCTGCCGCGGGACTGATCCTGGCCGCACTTGCCCCCTCGCCCCTGTTCGTCCTGGCGGGATTTGCCCTGACCGGCATCGGACTGGCGAATATCGTGCCGATCCTGTTCTCGGCCGCCGGGCACCACGGCGGCGCGAACCCCGGTGCTGCGATTGCAACGGTCTCTTTCATTGGCTACGGGGGCATGCTGACCGCACCGTCCGTGATCGGCGTGACCGTCGAACAGATCGGGTTTCCGGCGATCTTCATCGGGCTTGCGGGGCTTCTGCTCGCCGTTGCGGCCCTGGCCCCCATCGTCGGATCAAGGGGCGAGGAAGCCGGACGCTTTATCCGCAGCCGCCAGACAACGTCGCCCCAGGTCTGACGTTGGCCACGCCTTTGGGGATAAAGCGGTTCAAGTTCATCAAGAACTTGAACCGCTCCAGGCGCGGGATTTCACGTGTGAAAATTGATAATATCGTTTTAAATCGGGATGAGTTTGCATGGAATCGAAAAACGCTGCCTCTCGCATGCGCTCGAACGCGCATTTCGATCAGTTAGTTTCCATGAAACCTCATCCCGCTCTAAAGCAGTATATTGCAGCTTTCTGTTTACCAGACGGAAAGGTTTTCACAGCTTCACGACCCTTTGCCCGGTGGTCTGCTGCGGGCACGAATCGCAAGGCGTGCCCTGGTGGAAGCGCAACTGCCAGCGGCCCGAGGATAGGTCCCAGATCGAGGCGCGGTTGGCCCATTCGGTGCCGTCGGGCGTGCGGAGTTCGGAGATATAGGTGGTCAGGGTGATGGTGCCCGACAGCTTGTGTTCGGTGAAGTCGTGCAGGGTGGCGGTGAAGTCGTG
>JAYSWK010000108.1:0-2193 GCA_043718085.1 Rhodobacterales bacterium | reverse complement strand
AAAAAGAAAGGACTTCAGATGCCTGATGCTTTCGACGTTCTGCTACCTGACATCCAAGGTCTGGTACCGGCGGACCTGAACCAAAGCTGTTTTTGCATCACCTTAGATCGTGGAGATCTGGGGACGGCGCTTGGCATTGCCTCGGGTGATGTCGGCCTGTCCGCGCGGATGGCGGGGACCCATCCGCATCTGTTTTCCAACGTGCCGGTATTCTTGCCCTCCGCGTCTTTGAACGCGATGTTGGATACAGTGACTGCGATTGAAGAGGTGGCGCAGGTCCCCGCATTTCGGGATGCGGCTTTGGCCTGGGCCCCCCTGATCGCGCATCCTGGTCCCGGTCCGGCGGGCGCGCTGATGGGCTATGATTTTCATCTGGGCGAAGACGGCCCCAAGCTGATCGAGGTGAATACCAACGCCGGGGGTGCGTTCCTGAACGCTCTGCTGGCCCGGGCGCAATCGGTATGTTGCGCCGAACTGGTGCACCGCCCCGAAGATGGGCTGACGCTTGGGTTTGAGGCGCATGTGCTGGCGATGTTCCGCGCCGAATGGCAGCGCCAGCGCGGCGATGCCCCGCTGCGGAGGATTGCCATCGTCGATGACGCCCCTCAGGGGCAGTATTTGTATCCTGAATTCGTACTGGCGCAGCAAATGCTGATCGGGGCCGGGATTGATGCAGTGATCTGCGACCCGGGCGCGCTGGAGGCGCGTGACACTGGCCTGTTTTTCGGCAATCTGCTGATCGATCTGGTCTACAATCGGCTGGTCGATTTCGCGCTGGCCGAACCCGGCCACGCTGCCCTGCGCCGCGCCTATCAGGATGGTGTCGTGGTGCTAACCCCGAACCCACATAATCACGCGCTGCTTGCACATAAGCGAAATCTGACGCTGTTGTCAGACCCGGTGGCGCTGGCCAGTTTGGGGGTTGAGCCGGCGTTGATTGCGCGGCTGGCGACAATACCGCAGACCCGAATGGTGACGCCTCAGAACGCAGATGAGTTGTGGGCCGCACGGCGCAAGTTGTTCTTCAAGCCGGTGTCGGGGCATGGCGGCAAGGCGGTGTATCGCGGTGACAAGCTGACGAAATCGGTCTGGGCAGACATTCTGGCGGCGGACTATGTGGCCCAAACCATCGCCGCCCCCGGCCAGCGGATGATCCGGCTTGACGGCGTGCCCACACCGCGCAAGGTGGATGTGCGGCTTTACACCTACGCCGCACAGCCGCTGCTGGTGGCTGCCCGGATATATCAGGGCCAGACCACGAATTTCAGAACGCCGGGGGGTGGTTTTGCGCCTGTGCTGATTGTCTGACGCAGCGGCCCTTCCTCATGAGGCCCTTCCAACGTCCCTTGCCGCGCCGCACGCCACGACGAAAACAACCGAAGATTGACGCAGATCAACGACGGCGGTCCGTTTATTGTTCACTCTGCCCAGAAGTGGGTGTTTTGAGACCATCAGACCTGCAAGCAGAGAAAACGCCGGAGGAACAACATGGACCACAGCACGCACACTCAGGGCAGCCCCGGCTCCGGTTGGTCCCGCGGCAAGATCGTCCTGATCGCGTTTCTTGCAATCGCCGGGTTCTATCTGTTGGCCGAACATCGGGCCCATGCCTTTGCCGTTTTGCCGTTTCTGCTGCTGCCAGCCTGTCTTCTGATGCATGTCTTTATGCATGGAGGTCACGGCGGGCATGCGGGGCACGGCGGAACGTCGTCCCAAACATCCAAACCAACGGACGAGGCCACCCCGCCGCCGCCTGCGACCTGAAACACTCAAGAAGGGCTGACCGATGGAAACTGCTGTCCCCGCTTATGGTCTTTGGTGGCTGGTCATCGTCAACTCGGCGATCTTCATTCTGTTTGCCTTCACATTTTTCAAGCCGGACACCCCGCGCGACTGGCGGTCATTCGGGGCCTTCAGCGCGTTTCTGGTGGCGCTGTTTGCCGAAATGTACGGCTTCCCGCTGACGATCTATCTGTTGTCCGGCTGGCTTGGGACCCGTTATCCGGGGGTAGATTGGCTGTCGCATGATGGTGGGCACCTGCTGGAGCAGGTGTTTGGATGGGGCAACAACCCGCATTTCGGGCCATTCCATATCCTGAGTTTTGTGTTCATCGGCGGCGGGTTCGTGCTGATTTCGGCAGCCTGGCGAGTGCTTTTCGAAGCACAAAAGTGCCTCGCGCTGGCGACAAGCGG
>JAYSWK010000107.1:0-5515 GCA_043718085.1 Rhodobacterales bacterium | reverse complement strand
GGCACAATTCGATCCCGTTTCAATGGCATAGCCAGCAATTGATGGATCTTGGCCTGATGGAGCCGGGGCAATGGTTCTGATCCGTCGGGGCCGTCAAGTCCGGGCCGTCAGGGCTGCACCGTGCCGATCCTGAGGTAGATGAAATTGTCGGTGGGCAGGTAGGACCCACCCGTAACCAGAACTTCGCTTTGCGAAATGGGTTCGATGGCGGGAAAGACCGCCTCGTCCATGCCGAAGGGCAATTCCTGCGGGCGGAAATCGCGCGCCTCATGGTCGCCGACCCACACCCGGATGACCTGCGGCGTCTGGCTGGCCATGATGTAACGACCATCCGGCATTGCGGCGATATAGGGGGCTTTGGAAAACTCGATATCCTGCGCCGCCCAATGGTTGGATCTGGGCTTGGGATAGACATTGTCGTCATCAATTCCATCGTAATCGGCACTGGTCCAGGGCCCCTGAAACGCCGGGCCCTGCCAATCCCAATCGCCGGGATCATTGGCGATGATCAGGGGGCTTTCCTTCTTGCCAAGCTCTTCGACCACAAAGCCCACGCGGTCATCGGGCAGAAAAAAGGGCTGCGGCATGCCGCCACCGCTGGCTTTGGTGGGCGGCATCATTGCCCCTTCCAGGTAGTCGCGGTGGATGATCGTCCCGGTAAATCGCTGGGAATTGCGGCTTTGCCAGGTTTCGCCGCCGTCATACGAGGCGACAAAGGCCACGGCGCGGCCGAAATCATTGCGACGGCTGGCCTTTTTGGCCGGGGTCTTGGTGTCGATGACATGCTGGGTGAAGAAAAGGTAGATATCACGCTTGCCGTCGCCATTCAGATCATTGGGCACCTGAAACGGGCGGCCTTCCCAATTGGCCCCGTGAAAAACCTGCTGCGGTTCGCCCCAGCTTTGCCCATCATCGTCCGAAAACTTGACGTCGATATAGAAATCCTTGCCCAAGTTCGACCCCTCGACCCGGCGCTGCATGGCCATCAACAGGCGGCCATCCTGCAATTGGATCACGTTGCAACTGGCATAGTCCCAACCTGGCATCTCTTGGTTGATCAGGGTGGGCTGGCCCCAGGTCCGCCCCTGGTCGGAGGAGCGATACATCATGAAATCGCCGCTGTGTTCCCCGGTTTGATAGGTCAGCAGAATGTCGCCCCGGTCCGGACCTGTCGTCAGAACTAGGATGCGCGGATAGCGGCCCATCGCACCATCGGGCGGGGTCAGGGTGATGCGGGGACCCCAGAGAATGTCATGAGCGGGCCGGACGTCGGCGATGGATTTGGTGCGGGCGTCAGCGGGGCCGGTCGCACCGCCCTCGAGCGCGGCAAGCAGGGCCAAGGCGGCAAGCGACATGCGAAAGGGAAACACGATATACTCCTTGAAACTGGTACGGGCAAACGGGTAGACGCCGGGCGGGCCGCACCTGGGCCTTTCAGGCCCGTTTCAGGCGGATCACAACATCCACGCGGGAAACTTGCATGCCTTGGGGGGCCGCAGGCAGGCCGGTGATCTTGACCTCGTCGGCGGGGGCATCGGTCAGGGCATGGGACTCTTCCCAATAGAAGTGGGGATGATCATCCATGCGGGTGTCGAAATAGCTGCGCGCGCCATCCACCACGACTTCGTTGATCAGACCGGCGGCGCAAAAGGCGCGCAGGGTGTTGTAAACGGTGGCAAGGCTGACCTTTTCGCCCGAATGGGTCGTCAGGGCATAAAGGCTTTCCGCCGTGACATGGCGGTTCTGCCCATCGCCGACCAAAAGCGTGGCCAGGGCCAGACGTTGCCGCGTCGGGCGCAGATTGCCCCGCGCCAGCCAAGACGTCACATGGGTTTGTGTGGCGCTGTCCATTGTCCTGCCTTTGCCCTTGTCCCACCCTTCATACCGAGTTTTCACCCCAATAAACAAGGCGCTTACGCACGCAGGCGGCGCAGAAGGGCGAAACCGGCCAATGCCGCCGCACCCGATGCCATCAACACGCCAAGCCGCACGGCATTCATCTCGGGTCCCTCGCCAAAGCTGAGCCCGCCTATGAACAGCGACATGGTAAAACCGATGCCCGCCAGAAGCGACACACCCGTCATATGGGCCCATGTGGCGCCCTCGGGCAACCAGGCGTTGCCGCGCGATACCAGCGCATAGCTGGCCGCCATGACCCCAAGGAGTTTGCCGAAGAAAAGGCCAAGTGCCACGCCCAGGGTCAGAGGCGTGGCCAGCGCGGCAAGGGTCAGGCCTGACAAGTCAAGCCCGGCATTGGCAAAGGCGAAAAGCGGCACGATCAGAAAGGCGACATAGGGCTGAAGCCCGTCCTCTAGCCGGTGCAAGGGCGAGCCGCCATGGCGGTCGCGAAGGGGAATGAAGAAAGCGGTGACGACGCCTGCCAATGTGGCATGGACGCCGGATTTCAGCACCAGCACCCACAGGATGGTGCCAAGCAGCAGTGCCGGTGCCACGCGGGCGGTGCGGGTTCGGGCCAGAAGGACAAGGCCTGCCAGGGGCACCAGGGCCATGGCCAGATAGGTCAGGTTCAGATGGTCGGTATAGAAGACTGCAATGATCAGAATGGCACCAAGGTCGTCCAGAATGGCCAGCGTCAAGAGAAAGGTCTTTAGCCCCGGCGGCAGGCCGCGCCCGACCAGCGCCAGCACGCCAAGGGCAAAGGCGATATCGGTGGCGGTGGGAATGGCCCAGCCCCGTGTCGCGCCGCCGATGTTCAGGGAAAGATAGATCAGCGCGGGCACCACCATGCCGCCCAAAGCCGCCACGCCGGGCAGAACGATGTCTGCTGCACGGCTAAGCTTGCCCTCGCGGACCTCGCGTTTAAGCTCAAGCCCGATCAGGAAGAAGAATATCGCCATCAGCCCGTCATTGATCCACAAGATCAGGGGCTTGGTCAGCCCGGTGCCGCCAAGCGTGATCGACAGCGGCGCATCCAGTGCCGCCACATACCAGGGCTGCAAGGCCGAATTGGCGACCAGAAGGGCTGCGGCGGTGGCCAGGATCAGCACGACGCCCCCCGCAGCCTCGTGGGCAAGAAGGCGCGCCAGGGTCGAGGCGGGCGGGGTGGTGGGCTTGGGGTTCATCTGCCCAAGATAGGGCAGTTGGGCCGGGACGCAACCGTTGGCGCGGCAAGCCGCGGCTTGTTGCGGGGGGCGAAGGGCACGACCATTCTGCGGAAAATGCGTTTCGGGTCCTTGGGCCGGCGGCGCGCATGTCAGGGTCTGGGTGGCTGGTGCACTTGCAACCGCTTCTCACGCAGTGTTACACGGGTTGAAACAGGCGAGGAGATCTGGGGGCATGGCCGCTTTTCCGACCACTTTCGACAAAGAGGCGCTGCTGGCCTGTTCCCGCGGCGAGCTGTTCGGCCCCGGCAATGCCCAGCTTCCCGCGCCGCCCATGCTGATGATGGACCGCATCACCGAAGTATCCGGGGATGGCGGCGCTTTTGGCAAAGGCCATGTTGTGGCCGAATTCGACATCACACCAGATCTTTGGTTCTTTGGCTGCCATTTCCCCGGCAACCCGATCATGCCGGGCTGTCTGGGCCTTGACGGGCTGTGGCAATTGACCGGCTTCAACCTTGGCTGGCGCGGCTGGCAGGGTCGTGGCTATGCTTTGGGCGTCGGCGAGGTCAAGCTGACCGGCATGGTGCGGCCCGACCGCAAGATGCTGCGCTATTTCGTCGATTTCACCAAGGCCATCGAAACCCGCCGCCTGACCATGGGTGTCGCCAATGGCCGGGTCGAGGCCGACGGCGAGGTCATCTATCTGGTCACCGACATGAAGGTGGCGCTTTCCACCGCGTGATCTGCAAAACTCTTACAAACCGGGTGGAATGTCAGGGTTGGAACACCTTGCCCGATTTGCCTCAGAAAGGATAAATCCATGCGTCGCGTCGTCATCACCGGACTTGGCATCATCTCACCCATCGGCAATGACGTGGCCGAGGTCGAAGCCTCGCTGCGGGCCGGTAAGTCGGGCATCATCTTTGCCCCGGATTACGCCGAGCATGGCTTTCGCAGCCAGGTCAAGGGTCAGCCGCAGATCGTGCTGGAGGATCATATCGACAAGCGCGACCTGCGCTTCATGGGGCCGGGTGCGGCCTATAACTTTCTGGCGATGAAGCAGGCAATTGCCGACAGCGGGCTGGAAGAGGGTGACATTTCCAACGAACGCACCGGCCTGATCATGGGGTCGGGCGGGCCATCGACCTCGAACTTCTTTCTGGCTTTCGACGCTGTGATCAACAAGGGCGCGCCCAAGAAGATGGGCCCCTTCATGGTGACGCGCTGCATGTCATCGACCAATTCGGCCTGTCTGGCGACGCCGTTCAAGATCAAGGGTGTGAACTATTCCATCACCTCGGCCTGTTCGACATCCGCCCATTGCATCGGCAATGGGGTCGAGCAGATTCAGATGGGCAAGCAGGATGTGGTTTTTGCCGGTGGCGGGGAAGAGCTGGACTGGACCCTGTCCTGCCTGTTCGATGCGATGGGGGCCATGTCGTCGAAATACAACGACGCGCCCGCCACGGCCAGCCGCACCTATGACGCCACGCGGGACGGCTTTGTCATTGCCGGTGGTGGCGGGGTCGTGGTGCTGGAGGAGCTGTCCCACGCCGTGGCGCGGGGTGCAAAGATCTATGGCGAGGTCACGGGCTACGGCGCCACATCGGATGGCTATGACATGGTGGCACCTTCGGGCGAGGGCGGCGAGCGGGCGATGAGATTGGCCGTGTCAACTTTGCCGAAAGGTCGCAAGATCGACTATATCAACAGCCACGGCACCTCGACCGTGGTGGGCGACGTGACCGAAGTCGAGGCGATCCGCCGGGTTTTTGGCCGCGGAACCACCCCGCCGATTGCCTCGACCAAATCGCTGACCGGGCATAGCCTGGGGGCCACGGGTGTGCATGAGGCGATCTATTCGCTGATCATGATGAACGGCGATTTCATCGCGGCCAGCGCCAATATCACGACGCTGGATCCCGCGCTGGACCCGGCGGAAATCGTCATGACCCGGCGCGACGGGGTCAAGATCGATAGCGTCCTGTCCAACAGCTTTGGCTTTGGCGGGACCAATGCGACATTGGTGATGAGCAAGTATCAGGGCTGAAGCGCCTGATTTTTCGCAGAAAAATCGTGATCGGAGGGGTCGGAATGGCGGAACTGATGCGGGGCAAGCGCGGCCTGATCATGGGCGTGGCCAACGAACGCTCCATCGCCTGGGGCATCGCCAGGGCCCTGGCCGACGAAGGGGCGGAACTTGCCTTTTCCTATCAGGGCGAGGCCTTTGGCAAGAGGGTCGAGCCTTTGGCCGCAAGCGTCGGCTCGGATTTTCTGGTCGATGTCGATGTCACCAATGACGATAGTCTGGACGGCTGCTTTGCCGCGCTGAAGGCCCGTTGGGGCAAGCTGGATTTCCTGGTCCATGCCATTGCCTTTTCCGACAAGAACGAGCTGACGGGCCGCTTCATCAACACGTCGCGCGGGAACTTTTCCAATTCGCTGGCCAT
>JAYSWK010000106.1:0-2199 GCA_043718085.1 Rhodobacterales bacterium | reverse complement strand
GCCGAGGGCGAGACCGTGTATCAGATCGGACGGATCGTGCCGGGTGCGGGCGTGATCTACAAGGGCACCCTCAAGTGAAGCGGGTCGCCATCCTCATTTCCGGGGGTGGATCGAACATGGTGGCGCTGGTTGCGGCCATGACCGGCGATTTCCCGGCGCGCCCGGTGCTGGTCCTGTCCGATGTGCCGGGGGCAGGGGGCCTGGACAAGGCGCGCGATCTGGGTGTCCCGGTTGGTGTCGTCGATCACCGGCCCTTTGGCCGCGACCGCGCCGGGTTCGAGGCGGTGCTGATCCGCGCTCTGGATCAGGCGGCCCCGGATATTCTGGTGTTGGCAGGTTTCATGCGCATCTTGACGCCCGATTTCGTGCGACATTATCACGGCCGGATGTTGAACATCCACCCGTCGCTTTTGCCGAAATATCCGGGCCTTCACACTCATCAACGGGCGCTGGATGCCGGTGATGACGAGGCGGGCTGCACGGTGCATCTGGTGACGGCTGATCTGGACGGCGGGCCGATCCTGGGTCAGGCGCGGGTGCCGGTCCTGCCACAGGATACGCCCGAAAGCCTTGCGGCACGGGTCCTGATCGAGGAGCATCGGTTATATCCGGAGGTATTGCTCCAGTTTGCCGTGACCCGATAGCGGGGCCTTTGCAAGGGGCATCGAGCCCCTTGCAAAGGCTTTGGAGCGGGCTTTGCCGCCGGGCCGGGCGGGCGGCGCCGCATTTGCAAAGCGGGCGGACCCTCCGGGGGGAGTATTTGGCAAAGGTCAAATTGAGGGTCTTTCCCTTGGGATGATTGCCGCCTATAGCCGAATTGGCGGGATGAGCCCGCGATCTTGGTGAAAGACCCCAAATGCGCGTGATTACCACGACCGAAGACCTTGCGTCCTTTTGTGCCGCTGCCAAAGAGCATCCCTATGTCACGCTGGATACCGAGTTTCTGCGTGAGCGGACCTATTGGTCCAAGCTGTGCCTGATCCAGGCCGCCCTGCCCGGCAAGGATGGTGATGCCGTTCTGATTGACCCGATCGAGGGCGCGGGCATGTCGCTGGAGCCTTTGTATGACCTGTTTCGGCATCCGGGGACGGTCAAGGTCTTTCACGCGGCCCGGCAGGATCTGGAGATCTTCTTTGTCGAGGGCAATGTCTTTCCGGTGCCCCTGTTTGACACCCAGATCGCGGCCATGGTTTGCGGCTTTGGCGAACAGGCGGGCTATGAGACCCTGGTCAAGAAGATCGCCAAGGCCGATCTGGACAAGACCAGCCGTTTTACCGACTGGTCGCGTCGCCCGCTGACCAAGCCGCAAATGGATTATGCTTTGGCCGATGTCACCCATCTGCGGGTGATCCATGAGTTTCTGGCAGCCCAGCTGGTCAAGACCGGCCGCCTGGCTTGGGTCGAGGAGGAATTGTCGATCCTTCTGGACCCGGCCACCTATACGACCACGCCCGAAGAGGCCTGGTTGCGCGTCAAGACCCGCACCACATCGGGGCGTTTTCTGGCCGTGGTCAAGGAATTGGCCCGCTTCCGCGAGACCTATTGTCAGGCGCAGAACGTGCCGCGCAGCCGGGTGATGAAGGATGACGCGCTGTTGGAACTGGCCTCGACCCGGCCCACCACGACCGAGGAACTTGGCCGCTCGCGCCTGCTGATGCGCGAGGGGCGCAAGACCGAGATAGCCGAAGGCATTCTGGCAGCCATCAAGGCCGGTATGGAGACCCGCCCCGAGGATCTGCCCAAGCCCGATCTGGCCCGCGAACAATTGCAGGTCAACCCGGCTTTGGCCGATCTGTTGCGGGTGCTTTTGAAGGCCAAGTCCGAAAGCCTGGGAGTGGCCCCCAAGCTGATCGCCTCAACCGCCGATCTGGATGCCATCGCGGCGGGCGAGCGCGACATTGACGCGCTGAAGGGCTGGCGGGCCGAGGCCTTTGGCGAGGACGCCATGCGCCTGTGCCGGGGCGAGATTGCGCTGTCGGCCAAGGGCAATGAAGTGCGGGTGGTCCGGCTTTAAAGCGGTTCAAGTTCATGTTGAATCAGAATTCAAACCAAAAGTGTTTGAATTCTGATGCTTGATGTTTCAACAAAAACTTGAACCGCTCTAGGTGTTTGATCCCACGGTTTAATGGTGCGATCCTTTCGACGGAATGGAAGGAAGCCATATGGGACAAGTTCGTCACGGCAGCGCCACGACCACGC
>JAYSWK010000105.1:0-2201 GCA_043718085.1 Rhodobacterales bacterium | reverse complement strand
TGTCGTCACCGTCATCTCCGCGAAGGTCATCGTTGCCATCGCCACCGACAAGGCTGTCCGTCCCAAATCCGCCATAGAGCGTGTCATCACCGATGTCGCCGAAAATCCGGTCGTTCCCGTCGCCACCATAGACGCTGTCATTGCCTTCTGCGCCATCGACGATGTCATCACCGTCGTCGCCATTCAGAACGTCATCACCGCCACCGGCTTTGACACTGTCATTGTCCGCCCCACCGGACAGAATGTCATTGCCGGCACCTCCGTTCAGCTCGTCCGTGCCCGAACCGCCGAACAGCTCGTCATCATCCAGGCCGCCATAGATGTTGTCGTTGCCGTCACTGCCGGAAAGCGAATCGTTACCCGTTCCCCCCGAAAGCGTATCGTTGCCGACATCACCGAACAGGGTGTCGTCGCCGGCAAAGGATTCGATCAGATCGTCCTCGGCAATGCCGTTAAGCAGATCGTTGTTTGATGTACCACCGAAATAAGCCATTTAATGAGCACCATGTTGCCTGAGGGTTGGGACTATTCAGCCACGAGAATATTCGTAGGAGCGACTCTATCCGACACGCGATTTCTTGCCAACCGCCTGCAGGCATCAAATTGTGACTTTGTTATGAATTTGCTGAACATTGCGCTGATCTTGTCATGAGAGCAATATAATTACATGTAATCTACCTGGAATTGCATTTGGTGCCGTATTCTTCATTTTGCCGTGAAATTCGTAGGCTCTCAAAAACGGCACGTGTTGGGGACGAAGGTTCGAAACTGAAACAGTTTTTTTGAACTGTTTCCAAGGGGGTTACAGTCGGCCCGACAATTTCAGAATGGGGCGGCCAAACGCCAAAAGCGGCGTGCCTTCGCGAATCGGTCTCGGCACTTCCAGAGACGCGATCGCCCCCGACGAAACCCCCACCGCAAGCTTTCAGAGCGCGCAACATCAGTAGCGGGTCATGGGACCATCAGGCGCAGGAACAAGGCGCCAAGTCCTGAACGGTTTCAGGGTCGGACATTCAACCGAAAGCAAGCTGTCAGGCAGCAAGGCGCAGCGTGTGGCCAGCGCAATGGACTTTCAACTCCAGGACCACCCATTCCGTGCACAAAATGGGAAATTCCGTCGCACCACTGAAACTGGCGACAAGATCCCCGTATCCGATCGTCCGTCAGTGCTTGTAGGGGCCTTCGATACCTAGCCTTCGCATCAAAGTCGTGTGGGTATTGCTGGCCCTCAACAAGGCCTCGCCGTGGCGTTGGATCAGCACGGCCTGGCGCCCGGCATCAGTTGCCGTGGCCAAGGCCCCCCAGATCGCGGCCAGACTTTCCGCCGCATCGCGCGCCGCCGTCAGATCGGCTGCATTGGCCGCCAAAGCCGCAATGTCACGGCCGGTTGCCGCGCCGATGCCGGTCACGGTCCGGGCGCCAGCGTCGGAATAACCTGCGGGCAGATCACCCTTCAGGTTTACCGCGCGCCTGTATTGGATCAGGTCGTAAATCTGATCAACGGCCTGCCTGGCACCTTCGACCCGCGACTTGTGTTCCGTGTCGGCCGCCGCATGGGGCAACAATTCCAAACGACCGGGATATTTCGCTGCAAGCGGCAGATAGGGCACCATCGGGCCAGAGGGCGCCCCGCTTTCGGCATGGACGAACAGATCCGCATCAATGGCCGCATAACGGATCTTGCCAGAGGCCATGGCGCGGTCCAGCGCCTCGGTGTCGACGCCTTCCCCGCGGTCATAGTTCAGCAAGACCGCACCGGGGTTGACCTCGGCAAAGACGCTGTCGCCCAAGAAGCCTGCATTGGCGAATTTGCCGGTTTCGGCGTTCAAAGCGCCAAGACCGGTATGCAGCGACACGACGTCAGCGCCTTTTGCAGCCGCTTCCTTGGTTTCGGCGTGGGCAAAACCTTCGCTTTCGATCCAGACCTTGTGGCGTGGCCGGGCAAAGATGCGGACGTTCATGCCAAAGGCCGCAGCCAATTTTGCGACTTCACGGCCGATGTTGCCATAGCCAAAAACCGCCATGGTCTTGCCTTCCAGCTTTTCGGTCGGGAAGTCGCGCAGCTGGCGTCCGGTGTCGAATAGTCCCGCCGTGGTCATAGCGTGCATCTTGTCAACCGGCAGGTCGGGCATGATTTTCAGCAGGGCTTTGATCGCCATTTGCGCCGTCGCCCGGCTGTTGAAGCTGGGGGTGTTCATCAA
>JAYSWK010000104.1:0-2205 GCA_043718085.1 Rhodobacterales bacterium | reverse complement strand
CGCCGGTCAGGGCAATCTCGGGCAACAGCACCAACGCCTGACGACCCTGGCGCAGGGCTTCGGCCACGGCTTCCAGATAGACCTCGGTCTTGCCCGATCCGGTGACGCCTTTCAAAAGCGTGGTCGAATAGCCGCCCTGCGCCAAGGTGGCGACCAAGGCGTCGCCCGCCGCCACCTGATCGCCCACCAGGGCCGGAGCCTTGCCTGCGGACAGGGGCGGATAGGGCAGATCGCGCGGGGCATCCTGTTCCAGCACCACCCCCAGTTTGACCAGCCCCTTGACGACGCCCGCACCGCAACCCGCCGCCTCGGCCAATTCGCCAAGGGTCACGGGCGCGCCGCGAAAGTCGCGCAAGGCCTCGACCACGCGGTGGCGGGCGTCGGTCAGGATGTTGGGCACGGCGGGCCCAATGCGGTAGACCCGGCGCATCGATTGCGGCTCGCCCAGGCCCGGTGCGCGGGTGGCAAGCCGCAGCATGGCCGACAGGGGTGTCAGGGTATATTCTGCGGCGCGCTGCATGAAGACGCGCAATTCGGCCCGCATCGGGGCGGCCTCCAGCACGCGCAGGATGGCGCGGATCTTTGCCGGATCGAACTTGCCCTCGCCCTTGCCCCAGACCACACCCAGCACGCGGCGCGGCCCCAAAGGCACCTCGACGAAATCGCCGTCACCGCAGCCGCATTCGGGCGCCTTGTAGTCCAGCACGCGGCCCAAGGGCTCGGCGGTCAGCACGCCGACCAGTTCCCCCGCCTCATAGACCCGTTCGACCATTGGACTTTCCCCTGCAGTCTGATTGGGGTAAACCTGCCCCAACGCTGCCGCAACCCATTCAAGGATCGCATCCCATGAAATTCTTCGTCGATACCGCCGATGTTCCCGCCATCAAGGAACTGAACGATCTGGGCATGGTCGATGGGGTGACCACCAACCCGTCGCTGATCCTGAAATCGGGTCGCGACATCATCGAGGTGACGCGCGAGATCTGTTCCATCGTCACGGGGCCGGTGTCGGCCGAGGTCGTGGCGCTGACCGCCGACGAGATGATCGCCGAGGGCCGCAAGCTGGCCGCGATTGCCCCGAATATCGCCGTGAAAGTGCCCCTGACCTGGGACGGGCTGAAGGCCTGCAAGGTGCTGTCGGGCGAGGGCCGCATGGTCAACGTCACCCTGTGCTTCAGCGTCAATCAGGCCATACTGGCCGCCAAGGCCGGGGCCACCTTCATCTCGCCCTTCATCGGGCGGCTGGACGACATCAACCTGGACGGGCTGGAGCTGATTTCCGACATCCGCCAGGTTTATGACAATTACGGCTATGAAACGCAGATCCTGGCCGCCTCGATCCGCACGGCCAACCACGTGACCCAATGCGCCCTGATCGGCTCGGACGTTATCACCGCCCCGCCGTCGGTGATCAAGGCCATGGTCAGCCATGTGCTGACCGACAAGGGGCTGGAGCAGTTCATGAAGGATTGGGCGAAGACGGGGCAGAAGATCCTTTAGGGGACACGAGCCACGCTCGCCTTTCTGGCCCGTGGAACCGCCTGATGAGCGCTCGGGTGGAGCGTTCATCGGTTCCCTTGTCCAAGCGCCAGCGCGCGGGCAACATCGCCCGTTCCACAAGCATTAACGGGAAAGGCAGGGCAGCCGGCGCCTGCCTGGGCGGGCGCTGAAGGCGTCTGCCCGGGGGCAGGCAGGCGCCGGCTGACTTGCTTTGGGCAAGTCCGCCAAGGGGCAAGCAACAAAGGGTGTTGCCCCAAGGACTCACCTTGCGATTTCGGTGTCGGCGCTTACCCATGCCTGCCAAATCCCGCTATACTGCCCCACAAAACAATCAACAAAACGGGCAGGCCATGATCGACCAAGACACGCGGGACCGCATCATTGCCGAGCCTGAAAAGCTGTTGGAAGACACCGGCGTCATGAACGCCCTGATCGCGGCGAATGAGCGGGCGATGGGGTCGAATGTCGTTGATTTGCGCGGCATTGCTATGGAGCGGCTGGAAAACCGGCTTGACCGGCTGGAGGATACCCACCGCACCGTGATCGCGGCGGCCTATGAAAATCTGGCGGGCACCAATCAGGTGCACCGCGCCATCCTGCAACTCTTGGACGCCCTGACATTCGAGGATTTCCTGAAGGCGCTGAATGGCGAGGTGGCCCCGACGCTGCGGGTGGATTCGGTTCGGCTGGTGCTGGAAACGGCGC
>JAYSWK010000103.1:0-2207 GCA_043718085.1 Rhodobacterales bacterium | reverse complement strand
CTAAACCCGATCCACCAGATGCCGGGACTGAACATCTAGAGCGGGATGAGGTTTTGACGGAAACAAGAACATCGGAAAACGCGTTCGAGTGAAACGAGAGGCAGCGATTTCCGATTCCATCGAAACCTGAACCGCTTTAGGCTGCGGCGAACCAGTCCGGAGATCGCCCCATGTCCCTTTTGCCGCAGATGCATGTTTCGGAATGGCTGAACGTCGCGGCGCCGCTTGGGCCGCAGGACATCGGGGGCCGGGTCGTGGCGGTCGAGGCTTTTCAGATGCTGTGCCCGGGCTGCGTCAGCCATGGCCTGCCCCAGGCCACCCGCATCCGCGAGACATTTCGGGCGCAGGATGTGCTGGTCATCGGACTGCACACGGTCTTTGAACATCACGCCGCCATGACGCCGGTGTCACTGCGCGCCTTCTTGCACGAATACCGCATCCGCTTTCCGGTGGCGGTGGACCAACCCGGCGAAGGCCCCTTGCCGCGCACCATGGCCGCCTGGGGGCTTGAGGGCACGCCCACACTGGTGCTGTTTGACCGTCAGGGCCAGATGCGCGGGCGCTATATGGGGGCCGAGCCCGACATGGCCGTGGGGGCGCTGATCATGTCTTTGATCGGCGAGGGGGCGCTCTAACGGTCAGAAGTCGAAAGCGCCGACCGTGGCCCTTTGCCCAAGGGTCATCGCATCGGCGACATGGACCATCGGGGCAAGATCGACCTCGGACTGGCCCCGTCGAACCAGGTCGGCCATACGGGCATAAAGTGCCGGATATTCGCCCATGATCGTGGCCTCGCCCGCCTGGGGCTGGCCGTCGATTTCCAGCACATTGCCGCCAAGGCGCAGGTCCAGATGCCCGCCATCCGTGTCCAAAGCGATGTCCCAGGTCTGCGGCCCCTCTTGGCGCCAATCGAAGTCAGCCGTGACACCGCCCGAAAAGGTCAGTTGCGCCGCGATGGGCGTCTGACGGTTGGCCGGAAACTCCAGACGCGCGGCGGTCAGATGGACCGGGTCGGGCAGAATCTCGGTCAGGATCGACAGGGCATTGATGCCGGGGTCAAAGACGCCCATGCCGCCGGGCTCAAAGACCCAGTTCTGCCCCGGATGCCAACGCCGCACGTCCTCGCGCCAGGTGACAAGGGTTTTCAGCATCCGCTTGTCGGCCAGCCAGGCCTTGGCGGGGGCGACCGCCTGGGCCATCCGGCTGTGCCAGGTGGCGTACAGCGTCAGCCCGCACGCGCCCGCCAGGGCTTGCAGCGCATGAACCTCGGCCAGGGTCGCACCCGGCGGCTTTTCCAGCATGACATGGCGACCAGCCCGCAGCGCGGCCTCGGCATAGTCGAACCGGGGCAGGGGCGGCAGGCACAACGAGACGACCGTCACATCCGGCCGCGCCGCCAGAAATTCGGCAAAGTCGGTGAACGACGGAACCCCCGCCACCGACCCTTTGCGACTGACGGTCGCGGCAAGGTCCCAATCCCTGGACCCCGCAATCGCCGGGACATGTTGATCCAGCGCGATCTTGCCAATGCCAACCAGCGCGACCTTCATTCAATGCGAATCCTTGCCCACCGGATTGCCCCTGCCGCCCTTCAGGAAATCCAGATCCGCCCCAGTATCTGCGCCTTGCACATGGATATGGTGCAACAGCGCATAGCCCGAGGCCGGCGCCATGATCCGCGTGGTCCAGGCCGCCAGCCGTCTGGCCAGTTCGGCATCCGGGATATCCAGATGCAAACGGCGGTTCGGCACGTCCAACTCGATGAAATCGCCGTTCTGCACCACCGCCAGCGGGCCGCCTGCCGCCGCCTCGGGCGAGGTATGCAGACAAACCGTGCCAAAAGCCGTGCCCGACATCCGTGCGTCCGAGATGCGGACCATATCCGTGATCCCCTTGCGCAGGATCTTGGGCGGCAAGCCCATGTTGCCAACCTCGGCCATGCCCGGATAGCCCTTGGGCCCGCAGTTCTTCAGCACCATGACGCAGGTTTCGTCGATGTCCAAAGCCTCGTCGTTGATGCGGGCCTTGTAGTCGTCGATATCCTCGAACACGACGGCCCGACCCCGGTGAACCATCAGCGACGGGGTGGCGGCCGAGGGTTTCAGAACGGCACCCTTGGGGGCCAGATTGCCCTTCAACACCACGACGCCGCCCGACTTGGTCAGCGCCTTGTCGGTCGGCAGGATCACATCGGGATTGTGGTTGAC
>JAYSWK010000102.1:0-14274 GCA_043718085.1 Rhodobacterales bacterium | reverse complement strand
AAGGTTTGGCGTGACCGATGCGACCGATCCGGCGCAGAACATCAAGGGCGGTGTGGCCTATCTTGAGTTTTTGATGAATGCGTTCAACCGGGACCCGGTGCTTGTCCTGGCGGCCTATAATGCCGGCGAGGGTGCGGTGGCGGCCAATGGCGGCGTGCCACCTTACCGCGAGACACGGGATTACGTGCCCAAGGTTCTGGCGGCCTGGAGCGTGGCGCAGGGTTTGTGCATGACACCGCCGGAGCTGGTCAGCGACCCTTGCGTGTTCAGGATCATTTCGGCCAGCAATTGACGCTTGGGAGATGGGCAAACGGCCGAGTTTTCGTTCCGAAAAATCGGCCAACTGCCCATCCTACAAGGAGTACTCTTGTAGGATGGGCAATCTGCCCATCCCGGTCAGGTTCCGCTGATGATCATGGCCTCGGTCGCGGCGCGCAGTTCGGCCTCTGACACGCCATCGGCGCATTCCACGATCTTCAGACCATTGGGGGTGACATCCAGCACGCCAAGATTGGTGATGATGCGGTTCACAACACCCTTGCCGGTCAGGGGCAGGGTGCATTCCTGAAGCACCTTGCTTTCGCCGTGCTTGGAGGTGTGGTCCATGACCACGACGACGCGGCCCACCCCGGCCACAAGATCCATTGCCCCGCCCATGCCCTTGACCAGCTTGCCCGGGATCATCCAGTTGGCCAGATCGCCGGTCACGGATACTTCCATGGCACCCAGAATCGCCATGGCGATCTTGCCGCCACGGATCATGGCAAAGCTTTGGGCGCTGTCAAAATAGGCGGTTTGGGGCAGTTCGGTGATGGTCTGCTTGCCGGCATTGATCAGATCGGCGTCCTCTTCCCCCTCGAAGGGAAAGGGGCCCATGCCCAACATGCCGTTTTCCGATTGCAGCGTCACATTGACACCCGTGGGGATATAGTTGGCCACCAGCGTCGGGATGCCGATGCCAAGGTTCACATAGGTTCCGTCCTGCAATTCCTGCGCGGCACGGGCGGCGATCTGGTTACGGTCCCAAGCCATCACGCGGCCTCCTTCTTGCGGGTCGTGCGGTTTTCGATCCGCTTTTCATGGCTGCCCTGGATCAGGCGGTGCACATAGATGCCGGGTAGATGGATCTTGTCGGGATCAAGCGCGCCAAGCGGCACGATCTCTTCGACCTCGGCCACGCAGATGCGACCTGCCGTTGCGGCGGGCGGGTTGAAATTGCGGGCGGTCTTGCGAAATTCCAGGTTGCCCGAGGGGTCGGCGCGCCAGGCTTTGACGATGGAAAGGTCAGCGACGATGCCGCATTCCAGGATATAGGTCTTGCCGTCGAAATCCTTGTGCTCCTTGCCCTCGGCAATCACGGTGCCCACGCCGGTGCGGGTGTAAAAGCCGGGTATGCCCGCCCCGCCAGCCCGAAGGCGTTCGGCCAGCGTGCCCTGGGGCGTGAATTCCAATTCCAGTTCGCCCGACAGATACTGGCGCATGAACTCGGCATTCTCGCCGACATAGGACGAGATCATCTTCTTGACCTGCCGCGTCGCCAAAAGGACCCCAAGACCGAAACCGTCGATCCCGGCATTGTTCGAGGCGATGGTCAGCCCTTTTGTACCCGCGTCGTGAATGGCGGCGATCAGAAGTTCGGGAATGCCGCACAGGCCAAAGCCGCCCGAGGCAATCGTCATGCCGTCGAACAACACGCCCTCGAGGGCGGCCTTTGCGGTGGGATAGACTTTCTTCATGTGGGGCCCCTGCGAAGTTTGGCCCATATGAGGCAGACGGACAGGGCCTGTCAATTGCCGCACCGCAGCGCGCACTTGCCATGTGGCCGAGGGGCGCTATTGTGCGCCACCAGCCCCGTGCCCGCGTGGTGAAATGGTAGACACAGGAGACTTAAAATCTCCAGGCCGAATGGCCGTGCCGGTTCAAGTCCGGCCGCGGGCACCAGTTCGTTCGGCAAGCGGACGCATCAGATGCGCGCCAGAACCGGGCTTTGGGCGCGTTCGGCCCGCATCCAGGCGGCGAAGGCGGCAACGACGGGATTGCCGGCGGCGGATTTCGGCACCGCCAAGTGATAGGCGCGGGTCAGCCTGACCACTTGCTGGAACGGGCGGACCAGGCGGCCTTCGATCAGCGCATCTTCGCACAGAACAATGTCGCCCATGGCAATGCCCTGACCGGCCAGGGCGGCGGAGTAGACCAGATGCATGTCCGAAAAGGTGATTCCGCTTTGCGCCTTGTTCGCAGGGATGGCGACAAGGTGAAACCACTCCGTCCAATCTTCGGCATCGGTCAGATGCAAGAGGCCAAGCCGCAACACATCGGCGGGATCGGGCCTGCCTGCCAGGCGGTTCAGAAGGGCGGGCGAGCAGACGGGGGTTGAAACGACATCCTGCAAATGTTCGACCTCCATATCCACCAAATCGCGGCTGCCAAAGGTGATGAACAGATCGGCATCGGGATTGGTCACCTCGCCCAGGCGGCGCGGGGTCACGATGGACAGGGTCACTTCTGGATAGGTCGCGGTAAAGCGCCCGATCTTGTTGCAAAGCCAGCCGGATGCAAAGCCCGGCGCGCAGCTGACGGTCAGGGCGCCGGAAATGCCCCGCTTGGCATTGCGCGCGGCAGAGCCGGAAATGGCCAAAAGGGCCTGGCGGATATCGGCGGCATAGGCGCGGCCCTGTGAGGTAAGTTCGATCCGTGTGCCGATCCGGTCAAACAGGTGAAAGTCGAGGTCACGTTCCAGCATCCGCAGCTGATGGCTGATGGCCGAGCGGGTCACGTGCATCTCATCCGCCGCCTGCCAGACGGTTCCCAGACGCGCAAAGCTTTCCAGCGCCCGAAGCGCCTGTGTCGATGGCACGCGCATGTCACCCCCCTTTGACGAACATCATAGGTGCATTTGGCCCCCAGGGCCAGGCACACGACAAATTCCTTTTGTCATTCGCTGAAAAAGGTTTCACTTTTTGGCTTTGCCCGGCCTCGTATAGGTTCAAATCAGGAGGAACGCCTTTTGCTGAGTGCTGCCCAGGAATTTGCGACGGCCGACATCACCGCCCGTGCCCGCGATCTGTCCGACTGGACGTCGACGATCTTCGACTTTGGCGAGACGGCCTGGCGCGAATATCGCTCGGCTGCGTGGTATGTGGCACGTCTGCGGGCCGAGGGGTTCACGGTCGAGGAAGGGTCGGCCGGGATGCCGACGGCCTTTTGCGCCAATTGGTCAAATGGGTCTGGGCCAGTGATCGGGCTATATGCCGAATATGATGCGGTGCCGGGCAATTGCCAGGTGGCGGGGACGCGCCGCGCACCGCGGGCGGGTCTGGGTTATCAGGCGGGCGGGCATACCGATCCGCATTCGGGGCTGGGCATGGCGGGCCTGGGCGCGCTTTTGGCGATCAAGGCGGCCATGGTAAAGCACAACATCGCCGGAGGTCTGCGCTTTACGGGCGAGCCTGCCGAAAAGGTGCGCGGCTCGAAACCCATTCATGCGGCGGCGGGCTATTATGACGGGCTGGCGGCGATCCTGTCGTTTCATCCCTTTTACATGTTGCCCATGTGCAACACGGTGCGGTGGGACACGCATTGCGGGGCGGCCTATGCGATGATCTACCGCTTTATCTGCGATGCGCCCGAAAGTTGGGGCAGCCACGACGGCGCGCCCATTCCGCAGTCGCATTCGGCCGTGCGCGCGCCGGGGGCCAATGATGCGCTGATGCTGATGTATCAGGCGAGCAAGGCTTTGCGCGATTCGATGCTGCCGCATCAGGGCGGCTGGTCAATCTCGGAAGCGATCCTGACGGCGGGGCAGGCCACGGCGGACAATCTGCCCGCCGGGCTGGCCGAGGTGCAATACATGATCCGGGTGCCGACCCTGGCCATGGCTGATCAGGTGACGGTGGCGCTGGACCGCAACGCAGCCGCGGCTGCCGCGATGAGCGGGTGCCGCTGGGAGCGGCACTGGGTCTGCAAATCGCGCCCTGGCCTGGCCAATCACGCCATGGCCCGCACGGTGTGGGAGGCGATGCAAGCGGTGGGCGCGCCGCAATGGGACGCGGCGGCAAAAGCCGTGGCGCGGGACATTCAGGCCGGGCTGGGCATGGAACCCATGGCCGAGCCGTTCATCGACGCCATGTCCCGGCTGATCGCACCGCAAGAGGCCGAGGCGATCCTGCGCCGCGATTTGCCGCCGTCGCAGCTGAATTCCACGTCGGATGATTATACCGACATGACCTGGCACGCCCCCACGGCGCGCTTTTATGTCGCCCGCCCTGCGCTGAAGGCGCCGGCTGGGCAGGCCTATCCGTCCTGGGTGATGAATGCCCTGGGCGGCATCCCGGCGACGATTGACCCGATGGTGCAGACGGCGGCCAAGATCCTGGCCCTGTCGGCGTTGCGGCTTCTGGAGGACCCCGCAGCGCGCGATGGCGCAACGGCCGAGTTCAAGGCGCGCACCGGGGGCGGCATTGGCGGCACGGCCTGGACCCCGCCTTTGGCGGACTACCCGCCGCCCATCCATTTCCGTTGGCCTGAATATGTCACAACCCCGCGCGGGCACGATTGGTGGATCCCCTCTGCCATGCCTGACGCCTGAAAAGGAACGACGATGCAAACCTACCGCCATGGACCCGAGCCCTTTTCCCTGCAACGCCGCAACCCCAAAGGGGGCACCGTTCCCCTGCAAGGCTGGGGGTTTCGCAACGAAACCGACCCATTGACGGATGTGCTTTTGGGCTCACCCGCCCATTTGCGGCATCTGTCCACATCGTCGCTGTCGCGCAAACATCTGCGCGAGGCCCCGTGCAACATCCAGGTAGGCCAGGCGCAACATGCCGAACTGGTCTCGGCCTATGAACATTTCGGGGTCAAGGTGCATATGCACACCCCCACGCCGGAATTGCCGATGCAGGTCTATGCGCGCGACAGTTCGGTCATGACGCCCTATGGCGCAGTGATCACGGCCATGGCGAACTGGTGGCGGCGCGGCGAGAATTACGCGGCGATCCGGACCTATGAAAAGCTTGGCATTCCGATCTATGACATGGTCACAGCGGGCACGTTCGAGGGCGGGGATTTCAACGTCATCGAAGAGGGCTGCGTGCTGATCGGCTGTGGCGGGGCGCGCACCCAGGAAGAGGGCGCGCGTCAGGTGCAAAGCTGGTTCGACGCCGAAGGTTGGGAAACTCGTCTGGCCTTTATCGACGAATATTATGTCCATATCGATCTGATGGTCGTGCCGATCGCCCCGAAACTGACCGCCGTTTGCCTGGCCTGCACCGAGCCCGGAATTGTCAACTGGCTGAAGGCAAAGGGGCACGAGATCATCGATGTTCCTTTCCAGGATACGATGGCCCTGGGCTGCAACTTCATGTCCTTGGGCCGCGACCGGGTGATTGCGCCAACGGTGTCGAAAACCCTGATTGGCCAGTTGAAGGCGCGCGGTTTCGAGGTGGCGGCGGTCGACATGTCCGAGATTTCGAAAACAGGCGGCGGCATCCATTGCATGGCCCAGGCTTTGCGCCGCGACGCGGCCTGACTGGACAGCCCGCCGGATCCTGTAAGACCGGACGAATAGCTTGGGGCGGGGCCGGGGCGTGGAACCTTATGGCGCCCGGCGTGGGGCGGCGGGGCTGCGGTAGGGCTGGGAATTGGCGTCAAGGCCAAGCCCGCGCAGGGTTGCCTGTGCAAGTTGGGCCTCGCGCTCGGCCAGAATGCGGCGGTCGGTTTCGGTGACCAGATCGGCCAGCAGCGCCGCAATGGCGGATTCAAGCGGCCCGGTGGCAGGTTCAATCCCGGTCGCGGGTTGCGTGACATGGCCAAGGCCCAGTTCGGTTTGCAAATAGGTCAGATGTTCGCGCAACAGCGACAATTCCTCGGTCAGTGCCGCAGGAAACGGGGGGTCGTTCATGGCGAGTTCGCCGTTGACCAGGGCCCGCAAGTCATCGGTTGCGCCACCGGTTCCGTTCAAGTCATGACCCCGGGACGCGAGGCTGACAAGTTCGGACAGCGCCAAAGGTGCCGCATCCGTGCAAAGGCTGATGGCGCGCAGGCGCTGCCAAGTCTGCTGCAATCCCGGCAGATGGGGCAGCATCAAAATGGTGAGGACCGAGGCGTTGTCACGTGGGGGCGCGGGGGCAAGGGGGGGCAGGGGACGAACCAGGGGCAGCGCCATGGCCAATGGTGATGGGTCCGCGGCGCAGATGGCCTGCGATTCAACCAGGACCAGACCAGCCTTGGCGTTAACCTCTGCGCGGGCCAGAATGTCGTCGGCAAAGCGCATCCAATCTGCACAAGCCTTGGTCACATCGCCACTGTTGCGCAGGCAATGGGCCAGGGTGCTGGCGGGATCGGTCCAAACCAGAATGCAGTCCCTGCCGTGATCCAAAGCGGCCGGCGCATAGGGCTGGGCCCCGTCCGGCACCGCACAAGCCTGGGCCAGAGCCTGCGCGGGCGCGGCATCCGGGCCATGGAAAAGGATGATTGGCGGCATGGGGTTTCACGGCTGAGAATGATCTGTCCCGGGCATAATAGTGGCCGCTTCGACAACTTCCATGGACAATCGGTGAAAGCGGCTCAAGTCCGGATTGAAAGGGCGAAACGCGGCTTGCGGCATGGGCGCGCCGCGCATTAGATGCCTTTGGCAGAACTGGTCGCCGATGCGACCGCTTGATGTGGAGTTCCGGTGGATGACCAACAACCTTGACCTGTCGCCTGATGGCCAACTGACCTTTGCCCTTGCGGCCCTGCGCGGGCTGGACCACGCGGGACGCGCGGAAAGCCAACGCCACCTGGTGCCGGGCATCTTCTTTTCGCTGGATCCCGAGAGTCAGAATCGCGTCGATGTGGAAAGCCATCCGGGAGATTTGATGACGATTCGGATTGGCGTCGACAAGCCGGGGCGCTGGTTGACCTTGAATATGGGTGTCGGGGGGGCGGATTTTTCGGTCTGCAAGATCATCGGTTTCGCCTGCAAATCCGATGCGCCCGTCACCGCGACCTGCAGGGTTTGCCTGCGGTCGGGGATCGAAGGCGGGCATCACGACGCGTTTTTTGCCAAGACGCTGGTTTCTTACCCCAAGACCTCCTTGCATCTTGATGTTCTGGAACTGGACACAAATCCCGACATTCCGGCCCGCGCCTCTTGGCGGGAACTGGTGATCTTCTTTGAACCGGTCAGTCAGGAGATCGTGCTGCGGGATTTTCGCCTGATTGTGATTTGAGGCGGTTCCGGTATCCAATGGCATGGCAATTCCGGCCCGCGCCAAGTTTGAACGCCGTCACGGACATGCGTCCGTGAAAGCCTGATCCGTTCCAGTTCCTAAACGACAGTTGGCGCAGTCCCGACCGGGGGCCGATGCATGGTCCGGACGATCAGAAATCCCGGCCAGAAAGCTCCAGCGCAATCGGGGCTGTGGCCAGCCGGGCCGCAAGTTCGGTGAACGAACTCCAATTGCTGCCCAGGATGCGGGGCGCGCTGCCCAGAAGGATGGCATCGGCCAAGGCATAGACCATGGCCTGGGTCGAGCGGTCGGTAACGTGGCGCGGCAGACAGGCGATGCGCTGGCCATAGCGGGCAAGCAGCGCCTCTTGCGCCGCGGGCGTGTCTGTGGCCAGAAAAATCCGGTCGGCCTGACCTTCGGCAATCAACAGGTCAAGACGCTTCTGGAAGTGGCTGTAATGGCTGCGCTTGCGCCAATGGTCGATGTCGCGATGCGCCTGCGCCGTCCAGTTTTCCGGGGATTCATAGGGCAGATGTTCGGCTGCGGTGCCCCCTTCCATGCGAATATGGATCGAGATATCATTGGGTTGGCGCACGGAACGGACCAGATCCTGCACCACGGCATTGGGGCGGAACTGGCGCAGGATGGCATTCTCTGCCTCCCAGGTGCTGGCCGGATGCACCAGTGGATAGGCCGAGCGAAGGTAGATGTCGCGCAGGGCACCAACGGCAATGGGCTGATCCTTGGCGCTGGCCGGTTCGACCTCCATGTAATTGAATAGATCCATGCCCATAGCGGTCGCTTCGGCATGAAAACCTTGATCCAGAACCGCGCCACCGGGTTCAAAGAGGTCTTCGAAGCGGCAGGCGCAATGGGCATCGGGGGCCCAGATGATCACCAGTTCACGCCTGGACGCCGTGGCGATTGCCCCGGCAGAGGCGATTGCCCGCAAGCGGTTGCCAAGCCCGTGCTGGGCATCAATGAAAAGCTTGGGCCTGCGTCGCAGGATCGAGGGGCCAGAGCTTTTGAACCGCTTGAAATCGGCGATATAGCCCCGATCAAAGGCCAAGGTCGCATGGCCCGTCGGTTGCCCTTCGGCAAGGTCGCGCAAGGATGCGGACCAGAACCATCTGGAAAGGCTTGGGTCCGCGGTCACGGTCGGAAGATCGGACAAAAGCGCCGCCGCATCGCTTGGGACGTCGGGGGCAAGGCGCAGGATCAGCGACATCTGCGCCGCATTTGCCCGGTCTTGCACCCATTCAAGGGCCATATGGGCTGCCTTTTCATCGTGCAAAAGGGCTTCGGCTGTGACATCGACCAAAAGCCAGGCCCGGCGCGATTTGACCAGGTCGGGATCAAGCGTCGCGGCAACGGCCACATCCAGTGCACAGACATCCTGTGCGGGCCGCGCCAGCACAACATCAAGGCGGCGCAGGCCAAGCAAGATGGGTGCGCCGCCGATATGGGCGGCAATGAGGTCGCCGAGCGCGTGGTTTTCGGCATCGGCACGCACCAGAACTGGCGTCTTGAGGGTTGCTGCGGGTGACGGGCTTAGCACAAGCGCGTGGTTCGCGGCTTGGGCCAGAAGGAAAGTGCGGGACTGATCGGCCAGCCAGTCGGGCATCAGTGCCGCAATGTAGCGATTGGTCAGCGCGGGAAAGGAGGGGCGCTGTCGCAACGCGGTGCGCAGCATCACGTCATCCCATGGAGGCAAGACCGGGGCGGGTGGGGCGGAAAACAGTGCTGCCGGGATCGGGGCCGCGCGCAGGCCCAGGGCCTGAAGCCGCGCCGAAAGATCGTCGATCGCAAAGTCCAACGTGTCGAGATATTCGTTGAAACCCCCGGCCAAGGCCAGATCGCGGCGGTTCACATCCAAAAGAATACCCGTGCCCTGGACCGGGCCGGGATGCAGCTGAAATGACGACGGGGCCAGGGGGGCGGCGGCCAGATAGTCGGGCGCAAGTTCTACCCCGGTTGAAAGCGCCAGGATGCGTTGGTGTCGTGCCAGCCGCAGGCCGATGTTGAAGGCCTGGGTTGCCGTGACATCTGCCACGTCAAAGCCCACGACCCGAAGCCTGGGATCGGCAATCCCTTGCGTCGCAAGGGTCCGGGCCAGGGTTGAAGGCCATGCCATGTCAACAAGCACAACCTCGTCAACCTTGGTCGCAAGCCAGGTGGCCCAAGCTTCAGGCAGATCATCCGTATCACTGGCACAAAGGGCCACGAGGCTGGTGCCAGCCAGCCCTGCCGCGTGAAAGGGCGGAACCGGCGTGGGCGTGGGGCCGGGCCATTCGGGCAAAGGATCCACCAAAACGGCGGGGTGCAAGCCCGGCGTGCCAAGTTGCGCCTGCCGGTCGGCCAGAAGGCGCAGGATCCGGCCTCGGGTCTGGTCGATCGCCGGATCGCCACTGACGTAATCAGCGGAAATCCCATGCAGCCCCGCAACACCGGCATCAAAGACGCCTTCGCCCTTCAAATAGGCGGCCAGACGCATGGACCAGTTTGCCGATGCGCCAAGGGTCATGACGCCCTCCAACAAGCGGACCTTGGAACGGTGCAGGCGAGATGCCGCATTATCCTTTGGCCCCACGTTTGCGCCCAAAGACATCGTCGTAGCGGATGATGTCATCCTCGCCCAGATAAGAGCCGGTCTGGACCTCGATCAGGACCATGTTGACCTTGCCGGGGTTTTCCAGGCGATGCACGGCGCCCAGCGGGATATAGGCGGACTGGTTTTCACTGACGAGCTTGACCGCGCCATCCACTGTCACTTTGGCGGTGCCTTCGACGACGATCCAATGTTCGGCGCGGTGATGGTGGCTTTGCAAGGACAGGGCGGCGCCGGGGTGGACAACGATGCGCTTGACCTGAAAACGGTCGCCCATGACCAGGCTTTCGAACCAGCCCCAGGGGCGGTGGTCGCGCGGGAAAGTTTCGGCTTGCGGAGCCTTGGCCGCCTTGAGGCGCGAGACGGCAAGTTTGACGTCCTGCGCACGGGTCTTGTGGGCGATCAGCACCGCGTCGGGCATGGCGATGGCGACGATATTGTCCAGCCCGATGCCGACAAGCCTGAGGCCGGACGCTTCGGACCGCAGCAGGCTGTCGGTGCAATCGATGGCAATGGCCGGGCCATGGGTCACGACGCCGTTGGCATCGGGTTGGCTTTCGCGCCACACGGCCTCCCAGCCGCCAAGATCGGACCAGACACCGGAAAAGGGCACGACCGACAGGTTGCGTGCCTTTTCCATGACGGCGTAATCAATTGAAATATCAGGCAGGTTCGACCACGGGGCAGGGTCGAGGCGGGTGAAGCCCAGGTCGCGTTCGGCCCCGGAAATGGCCCCTGTCACAAAGGCGAGGATCTCGGGCGCGTGTGCGGCGAAGGCGGCAATCAGGTCGGTCGTGGTGAACAGAAAGATCCCGGCGTTCCACAAATGTCTGCCCCCGGCCAAAAGTCTTGCCGCCGTAGCGGCATCGGGCTTTTCGACAAAGCGGCCCAACCTTTGGGGCACAGGCGCGAAATCTGCCGTGGGCGAGGTCAACTCCAGCCAGCCATAACCGGTTTCTGCGCGGTCGGGCCGGACGCCGAACGTGACAAGTTGACCCCCAAGTGCTGTGGGAACGGCCACCTGAACGACTTGGCGGAACAAGGCATCATCGGGGATCACATGGTCGGAAGGGGCCACCAGCATCAGCGCGCCGGGGTCCCTGGCATCCAGCGCCAATGCGGCGGCAAGGATCGCGGCGGCGGTGTTGCGGCCTTCGGGTTCGATGATGACGGCGGCGGGCGGCACGCCGATCTCGCCCAGCTGTTCGGTCACGATAAAGCGGAAATCGGACCCGGTGACCACGATGGGCGCGTCAAATCCCTTGACGGCAAAGCGTCTGGCCGAGGCCTGAAACAAGCTTTGATCCCCCGTCAGGGCCGAGAATTGTTTGGGAAAGCTTTTGCGCGACAAGGGCCAAAGCCGCGTTCCCGAGCCGCCACACAACAGGACGGGGTGAATGGTCTGCGTCATGAAACGTCCTTTTCGGGCACCTCGGGGTCCTTGGCCATCCGGTCACTTGCGCTGCGAATTGTGCCTTTTGTCAACCTGAGTATTGATCCAACCATAGGTTGTCTCAAGCCCTGATTGCAAAGATTGCGACGGTGCCCAACCCAGCTTTTGCCGGATCAGCCGGTTGTCAGAATTGCGCCCGCGCACGCCCAGGGGACCGGGGATGTTGCTGACGCTCAGATCCTTGTTCGCAATGCCGATGACCATGGCGGCCAGCGTGTTGATCGTCACCATCTCCTCGGAGCCGATGTTGACCGGGCCTTCAAATTCGCTGCGCAAAAGGCGAACGGTGCCGTCAAGGCATTCATCGACAAAAAGGAACGAGCGGGTCTGCCTGCCATCGCCCCAAACCTCGATCTGGCCACCGTTCGGGGCCATCGCGACCTTGCGGCACAGGGCGGCCGGGGCTTTTTCCTTGCCGCCATCCCAGGTGCCTTCGGGGCCGAAGATGTTGTGATACCGCGCCACCCGGTTCTGCATGCCGTGGTTGCGGTTGTAGGCCAGATACAGGCGTTCCGAAAAAAGCTTTTCCCAGCCGTATTCGCTGTCCGGATTGGCCGGATAGGCGCTGTCCTCGGCGCAGTTGGGGTTGTCGGGGTCAAGCTGGTTGTGTTCGGGATACATGCAGGCGGACGAGGAATAGAACACCCGCTTGATGTTGCGTTTCAGGCAGGTGTCCAGCACGTTCAGGTTGATCGTGGCCGAGTTGTGCATGATGTCGGCGTCATTCTCGCCGGTAAAGATGTACCCCGCCCCGCCCATGTCGGCTGCCAACTGGTAGACCTCGTCAAATGGGCGGTCCACGACAGAGCGGACAAAGCTTTGTTCGCGCAGATCACCGATGGCGAAATCATCGGCATGCGTTTCGCAGTATTCGTGGGCCTTGAGGTCGACGCCCCGCACCCAGAAGCCTTCCCGCTTCAGCCGTTTCACGAGATGCCCGCCGATGAAGCCACCGGCGCCCAAGACGAGCGCAGATTTCATTGTCTGTTCCTGTTCATTCGTCATCAGGTCAATTCCGTTTTGCAAAAGGACAGGTTCACGCCCGCCTTTGCAACACCATACCGCCACAGGTTGTGCCGACTGCCATGGTCAGGCGCGTCAGGATAGCCGTTTCAGCGATAAGGGTCGAGCATCCAGCCTTTTCCTTCATTTTCCAGCATGGTGCCCACCTCGTCGATATTGCGGATGATGGTCCGTCCGGGAGAGGTGCTGCCTTCGATAAAGGCGTCAGGCGCGAAATTTTCGACCGATACATTCAGGAACTTCAACGCGCTTGTCAGATGGGTAGCAGAATCGTCGAGCAGATCCTCGTAATGGAAGGACAGGATCGGGTGGTTTCTTGCAAGATCGCTGACCCGCCGATCATAGGCTGCGATCTTGTCGAGGACCCGTTTGGCAATTGTGACATTGATCTCCAACTGCACTGGAGCCTCATATTTGGACTGGCCCGGTTTTGGATGCCATTCCTGGGTCAGGCGCGCGCGCTCTTCACTCACGTAGCTTGCAAAGGCGTTTCGCCTGCCCAGCCGCAGGATGTGAATGTCATCCTGAATTGCAAGTTCGTCCCAGATGCGCCGCTCGGGGCCGGGTTTGAGGGCATGGAAATAGAACAATTTGAAACCAGCAGCGATGACGCCGGGTTTGCCGGTCGAAAAGACGTTCGTATCGGCAAATGACCAGCTGTCGCCGCCGTCCTTGAACTTGATGCCGTCAGCGGTCTTGCGGGCCATTTCGTTGACTTGAAAGATTTCGCCATACATCAGAATGTCGGGCCTGGCTGAAAGCTGGCGAAAAACATAAGTTGACCCTGTCCGGCCATGCGAGAGCAAGACGAAACGGGTGACGGCCCTGCCGGTTCGTCCTGTCAAATCAAAGGTCCCTTCGCTGCATAGCCAAAGACGTGTCGGGTTTCGGCCAGCGCGTGCGACACCTGGTCGAAATCGGCATCGGACCGGTCCACGGCGCGACGGTCAAGTGACCCAAGGTTAAGCCGCTTTGATGCGCCCGCTGCGGCCTTTTGCAGGTTCAGATGATCTTCGGCAATCTTGCGCATCACATGGTCCTTGATCGTTGGATGCAGCGACGCCAGAAGCGCCCCCACCGGGTCGGAAACAATCTGCTCGTACCGCACGATCGGCACGGTCTTTTTGTGCGAGGTGTTCACCGAGGATTCATAGATCCTGGTGAAAAACCCGTTCACCGTTTCACAGCCGCTTTCGACATTGCCAAACTCGGGAAATTCGCCGGATTTGCGAAAATTGTCGCGTGCGCTGAAATAGATGTCCAACGGGTCGCGGATCGACAGTGACGCAAAGATCGTGCCCGACCTTAGCAGGGTCGCGCGCAGGTCCGCGGTGAGCATGGTATGGGTTTTGACGATGAAGGGGCCGCCGGTCAAAGTCGGGCTGGTGATCAGGGCCAAGAATTCGGCGGACTGCGGTTTGGGGATGTAACTGCCGTGAACCTCTATGCCCGCCTCGGCAAAAGCCGAGACGTTGGGCCCGCTCTTGCCGCACAGCGACAAAAGGAAGTTCTGTTGCATCGAATGGAGGTAGGTCGAGCCCGATTTCGGAACCGAATTCGAGATCAGGACCAGACGATCAAAAAACTGCGCAACACTCGTACTGGCGACCACCATCAAAAATCCTTCCCGCTCAATTCGATGGCCATGTGCCGTGGGGCAAGGCGCATGGCAAGTTCGGAAAACGAACTCCATGAACTGCCCAGAAGCACTGGCGACCGGCTCAGCAATATCGCATCGGCAAGGGCGTAGTGCAACTGTTCGGCCGATCGATCGAACAGGCTGCGTGGCAGAAAAGCCAAACGGTCGCCATAGGTTGCCTGGAATGCGCTGTATGTTTCCGGCATGTCGGCCGCCAGAAAGATGCGGTCGGCCCGGCCTTCGGCGATCAAAGCGTCGATGCGGCGCAAGAAATGGGAAAAGTGACTTTTGCGACGCCACTTGTCGATCAGGGAATGATCCTCGGTCGTCCAGTTCG
>JAYSWK010000101.1:0-2211 GCA_043718085.1 Rhodobacterales bacterium | reverse complement strand
ATTGCTCGGCCACTTCCTTCATCTTGGCGTCGTAGGAGGCGACAAGGGCGCGGGCGTCGTCGCGCAGCAGGCGCGCCTCGTCCAGCTCGTTGCGGATCAGCGTGGCGCGGTCGTCCAGCATGCGGCCCAGAAGCTTGGGCACGCCAAGATAGATCACCAGCGCGACAAAGGCGATGAAGGCCAGCGTCACCACAAACTCGGCATTGTGCAGGCTGAAGAAGGGTTCGGCCATGGCCTCGCCTTCGGCAAAGGCCGGGGCGGCGGCGGTCAGGGTCAGTAGGGCAAGCAAAAGACGGTTCATCATGTTACCCTTTCAGCCGGGCGCTGACGGCCGCGGCAATTGCCTTGGCATCCGCCGCACCACCCAGTGCCGCAACCAGTTCGCCCGCCGTGGCGGTGGCTACGTCCTTGACGGCATCCATCGCACCGGCCTTGATCTCGGCAATGCGCATTTCGCTGTCGGCGGATTTGGCCGCGATCTGCGCATCGGCCTTGGCCATGGCAGCTTTCAGGTCGTCGGCTATTTCCGCTTTGGCGGCGGCGATGATCTTGCCAGCTTCGGCACGGGCCTGAACCAGCGCATCCTGATAGGCCTTTTCAGCGGCCACGGCCTTTTGCCTGAACTCTTCCGCAGCGGCCAGATCCGAAGCAATGGCGCCCTTGCGTTCGGCCAAAATCCCGCCGACGCGCGGCAGAACGATCAGCTTCAACAGCAGGAAGGTCACGACAAGCGTCACCACCAGCCAGAAGATCTGGTTCGGAAAGGTCGAGAAATCGAGCTGCGGCATGCCGGCCTTTTCGGCGGCTTCGCCTGCGACTTCCACAGTTGATGATGCCATGTCTGTCTCCTTTAGGCCCAATACATCCGACCGGAAGATTTCCCCCGGTCGGCACGTCAGGTCCGTTGGATCAGACTGCGAACATCAAAAGCAGGGCGACCAGGAACGCGAAGATCCCGAAGGCTTCGGCGAAGGCAATGCCGATGAACAGCATGGCGGTCTGGCCCGGTGCGGCCGAGGGGTTGCGCAATGCGCCGGCCAGGAAGTTGCCAGCCACATTGCCCACGCCGATCGCAGCGCCGCCCATGCCGATCGAAGCCAGACCAGCACCGATGTAAGCGCCCATTTGTACGATATCACCAGTCATGTCGTCTCTCCTTGGATTGTATAGTCAGTTGCATTGCAGGCCGCGCGCAGCGGTCCCGATGTCAGTGGGCTGGGTGCAGCGCATCGCGCAGATACACGCAGGTCAGAAGGGTAAAGACATAGGCCTGGATGAAGCAGACCATGACTTCGAAAGCGAACATCGCGGTGATGCCCAGAATGGACAAAGGCGAGATCACGGCAATGGCGGCAAAGCCCGCGAAAACCTTGATCACGGCGTGACCGGCCATCATGTTGCCGGCAAGTCGGATGGAATGGCTGAGCGGGCGGACAAAGTAGGAAATCAGCTCGATCAGCGCCAGCACGGGTCGCAGGGCCAGCGGCGCGGACGAGACCCAGAACAGCCCCAGAAAACCGATCCCGTTCAGCACAAAGCCCAGAACGGTGACCGAGATGAACACCGCTGCCGCCATGATCGCCGTGACGGCGATATGCGAGGTCGTTGTGAAGGCGCCGGGGATCAGGCCCAGGAAATTCGAGAATACGATGAAGGTGAACAACGTCATGATATAGGGGAAAAAGCGCACCCCGTCATGGCCCGAGATATCCTCGATCATCTTGTGGACAAAGCCATACATCAGCTCGACCACCGATTGGGTGCGGCCCGGGATCACGGCGCGGCGGCTGGTGCCCATGACCAGAAGCAGGATCATGGCCAGAACGGCCACACCCATCCACAGCGTCACATTGGTCGGGGTGTACCAGGTGATCGTATCGCCAAACAGGGGATGTATCTCGAACTGGTGCATCGGTTCGAAAACCAGACCACCTTCTGCTTGCGCTGCCATCGTCAATCCCCTTCATCCGGCGCAGGTGCTGGACCTGCGTTCTGCTTAGCCAATTGTTGCGCGCTGCCCATCATCGTCTTGACGCCGGCGGCGAACCCCATGAGCGCAAAGATCACCAGAAAGATCGGCAGGGTGCCAAACAAGGCATCCAGCCCGTAACCGATTGCCAGCCCCAGGAACATGCCTGTCACCAGCTCGATCACCATCCTCCAAGCCACCTCGCCCTGCGAGAAACTTGTGCCCGTCACCGGCTTTTTCGC
>JAYSWK010000011.1:0-6393 GCA_043718085.1 Rhodobacterales bacterium | reverse complement strand
CCGCCCCACCTTTGACGAAATCTTGAAGCGCGATAGCATTCCCGAATGGCTATGATGCCGCACTGATCGCGAAAGGCATATGACCGAAGGCAAGCCTGACCAGGCCCTCAAACGGATCGCCCTCCCCCTCCGCCTGACCCTTCTGGGTCTGTGGGCAGAGCGGCTGACCCGTGCCTTCTGGCCGCTTTGGACCGTGCTGATCACCGCGCTGGCGCTATTGTCCTTTGACATTCTCGACCAGTTTCCGCTGGAGGCAGGCTGGTTCGGCCTTTTGACGGCCCTGGCGGCCCTGGTCTGGACCGGGTACGACGGCTGGCGCCGGTTCCGCAGGCCAACGGCAGAACAGGCCATTGCGCGTCTGGACGCTACGATGCCCGGCCGCCCGATTGCCGCCCTGCGCGACACGCAGGTCATCGGGGCCGCCGATCCGGCCTCGCAAGCCGTCTGGGACGCGCACCGCACCCGCATGGCCGCCCGTGCCGCCACGGCCCGCGCGGTTGAACCCGATCTGCGCCTTGCCAGCCGCGACCGCTTTGGCCTGCGCTATATGGCGCTGACGCTTCTGGTCACCGCCGTGATCTTCGGCTCGCTCTGGCGCGTGGCCGGTCTTTCCGGCCTGACACCCGGCGCTTCCGCTTCCGCCGCTACCGGGCCTGCCTGGGAAGGCTGGGCGACCCCGCCCGCCTATACCGGCAAACCCACCCTGTATCTTGCCGATCAGACGGACAAGACCCTGACCCTGCCCAAGGGCACAAAGCTGTCCCTGCGGCTTTACGGCGAACCCGGCACGCTAATTCTCGCGGAAACCGTCTCGGGCCGCACCAACCCGCCACCTGCTTCGGATGGGGCGCAGGAATTTGTCCTGGTCCAGTCCGGCCATCTGACCATTCAGGGCGACGGCGGGCGCGACTGGAAGATCACCGCCTTGCCGGACTTCCCCCCGACCATTCAGCCCGATGGCGTGCTGCTGCGCGAGGCGGATGGCCGCTTCAAACAGGATTTCACCGCCACCGACGACTATGGCGTGCAAAAGGGCGAAGTGACCATCGCGCTGGACCTGCCCCAGACCGACCGTCGCTATGGCCTGACCCTGCCGCCTGAAAAAGCAGATCCCGTCGCGCTGGATCTGCCCATGCCGATGAAACGCGACCGTCGCACCTTGTCCCAGACCCTGGTCGATGACCTGTCCAAGGATCTTTTGGCCAATTTGCCCGTCACGATGACCTTCTCGGCCACGGATGCCGCAGGCCAGACCGCCCTGTCCCAGCCCCTCAAGACCACCCTTCCCGGTCGGCGCTTCTTTGATCCCCTCGCCGCAGGCCTGATCGAAATGCGCCGCGACCTGTTGTGGAACCGTGGCAATGCGGTCCGCGTGACCCAGATCCTCAAGGCACTGACCAACGAACCCGAAGGCTTTTTCCGCAACGAAAAGGCCTATCTTCGCTTGCGCAGCCTGATCAGCCAGCTTGATCGCAAGGCAACCCAACTTGACGTGACATCCCGCAACGAGATGACCGAAGAGCTGTGGCAGCTTGCCCTCATGATCGAAGAGGGCGATCTGGCGTCCGCCCTTGAACGGCTGCGCCGCGCCCAGGACCGGGTGGATGAGGCAATCAAGAACGGCGCCACACCCGCCGAAATCGACGAACTGATGAAAGAGATGCAGGATGCGCTGAACGATTATCTGCGCCAGCAAGCCCAGCAGAACGGCAAGAACGGCGATCCCCAGACCTCGCAGAACGGCCAGCAGCAGGGCATGAACATGACCCAGGACCAGCTGAACCAGATGCTTGAAAAGCTGCAAGAGCTGATGAAACAGGGCAAGACCGCCGAGGCGCAAGAGCTGATGGAAAAGTTGCGCCAGTTCATGGAAAACATGCGCGTTACCCAGGGCGAGGGCCAGGGTTCCGGCCAGGGCAACCCCGGCGATCAGGCGATGAAGGATCTGGGCCAGACCCTGCGCGACCAGCAAAAGCTGTCCGACGACAGCTTCCGCGACCTGCAAAACGGCCCCGACGGCCAGACCCAGGGCGACGGGCAGAACGACGCCCAGGGCAATGGCGAAAGCCTGGCCGACCGCCAAAAGGACCTGCAGCGCCAACTTGACCAGCTTCAGAAGAACGGCCAGCTGCCCGGCGCGGGCGACCCCAAGGGCCAAGAGGGCCGCCGCCAGTTGGACCAGGCCGGCCGCGCGATGCAGGATGCCGAACGGGCCCTGCGCGATGGCAACCTGCCCCAGGCGCTTGACCGTCAGGCCGAGGCGCTGGACGCCCTGCGCAACGGCCTGCGCAACCTGGGCGAGGCACAGGCGCAAAATCAGCAGGACGGCACCCGTCAGGGTCAGGCCACGGCCAAGCAATCAGCCGATGGCCAACGCGATCCCCTGGGCCGCGAAACGGGCAACTCCACCCATATGGGCACCGACCGGACGATGTTGCAGGGCGGCGATGTCTACCGCAGGGCGCAGGATTTGTTGGACGAAATTCGCCGCCGCGCTGGCGAACAAGCCCGGCCTGACGACGAACGCAGCTATCTCAAGCGTCTGCTCGACCTGTTCTGACCTGGCTCACACGCAGCGCTTTGGGAACGCCCGGCAAAAGGCGACCGGATACACACAGCGCCTCTTGCAACCCGCCTCGAAAACACTCCGCCCTTGGCTGGAAATCACCGGTGGCCTTTGAACAAAGGCCAGCCTAGAGCGGTTCAAGTTCTTGTTGAAACATCAAGCATCAGAATTCAAACACTTTTGGTTTGAATTCTGATTTAACATGAACTTGAACTGCTTTAGCATGGGCACTTGTCCGGAACGAAACTGCAGCAACGCCTGTGCTGATCGGGCTCTGGCAAGAACGAGGACAAGCCATGTCATCAAGATCCCCCTTTCAAGGCGCTTTCACCGGAAAGATGGTTCTGGTTTCGGGTGGGACATCCGGGATCGGGCTTGCCATTGCCCGGGGCTTTGCCGAAGCGGGGGGCGACGTGCTCGCCACCGGCAGTTCCGCCGGTCGCCTTGCCGCCGCCCGCAAGGGCGATACCCTGAAGGGTCTGCGCTTTGAACAGTTGGACGTGCGCGACTGGGCCGCTGTCGAAGCCATGGTCGGCGGGCTTGACCGGCTGGATGTGCTGGTCAACTGCCAAGGCGTGGTCCGACCGGATCTTGAATGGCAGGAACAGGATTTTCTGGATGTCATGGACATCAATCTGCACAGCGCGATGCGGCTGTCGCGCGCCGCCTATCCGCTTCTGCGGCAAGGCCGTGGCAGCATCGTGAACATTGCGTCGATGCTCAGCTTTCTCGCCGACGGGTCTGTCCCCGCCTATTGTGCCTCAAAGTCCGGGTTTCTGGGCCTGACGCGCGCTCTGGCCCACCAATGGGGGCACAGGGTGTTCGCGTCAATGCCATCGCTCCCGGCTACCACAAGACCGACATGACCCGGCCTCTGTGGTCCGATCCATTGGTTGCCGATCGGATCGCACAGCGGTCCGCGGCAAAGCGCTGGGGCACGGCGGACGACCTTGTCGGTCCAACCCTGTTCCTGGCGTCCGAAGCCGCAGGTTTCGTGACCGGCACAGTGCTTCCGGTCGACGGTGGGTATCACACCGGTTGACGCCATGACCCGGCCTTTGATCGGATCCTCCGCCAAGTCATCGGCGTGCCAGGGCTTGTCTGGGTCTCATGGAAGCAAGACCATCCAAAATCGCGGTCGAGCGCATGCGAGCGGCAGCGAATTTCGCAGTCATGCGAACCGGACACGCTCCAAAGCGGGTCCTCAACGACGCCTCCAGGTCCGGGCAAGGCGGGTCATCTGCGGCGCAGCATCATGCTCCCGCCATCCCCAAAGGTCAGTTCTGGCTGTTTTCGGGCCCCAACACACTGACTTTCCACAAGAAAACTTCCGATTCGCGGCTCTGGAAACCTGGTTATCCGAACCCGATCAGCCGCCCTGGCTGCCCGCCAGATCTTGCAGCTTTGCCACAAGCAGCCGGACCAGGCCATCCAGCCAGACCCGTGCGGTATCCACCACCGTCACATAGGCCGCGGCGACGCCTGCCATGGCGGGGTATTTTGCCGCGATCGCCGGGGCCCAGATATATAGCCCGACAATCAGCCCCGCCAGCACCACAAGCGTCAGAAAACCGCGCCGAAATCCGCCCATTCGCGGATTCAGATCGGGTAGCGAGTCCACGGCCGCGTCGTCGTCATCCTGCGATCTGTCCCCCATCGTGCGCAGGGTCGAATTGATCTCGTCAATCGCCGGGAACATCTGGCCACGCGATTTGGCACTTTGCTGGGCGGCGGGTTCTGCCGCTTCGGCGGGTGCACCTCCAAGGCCGCGCATCCGCGCGATGCGCCGCACCGCTGCCGCCATACCGCTTTCCTGCACTATTGCGGGCGGGGCCATCGGCATTTCCGTCTGGCTTTCCAGCGCGGGCGGGCTTGCCACCTCGGCCCGGCGCGCTGCGGTTTCCCGCTCGGCCTCTTCGCGCAACACGGCAAGAACTGTTTCATCCAGACTGCGTGACGGCGGCGGATTGGCATCGGCAGGCGTCGGGGCCACAGGCTCGGGCGCGGCGGCGTCAGCCTCTACCTCCTCGTCCTCGTCGTCATCAATCAAGGTGTCGGGGTCCGCCTCGGATGTCATTTCTTCGGGCGCATCCGCCTCGCCCGGCTCCTCTGCCGGATCGGCCTGCTCGGCTGCCGGGGCAACAGCGCCGGGCGGGGCCTCATAAAGATCGGCCTCCGCCTCGGCTTCGGCCTCGATCTCGGGGTGTTGCTGGAACCAGGCGTGTCCGCAATTCGAACACTGGACGTCGCGCCCCTCCCGCGGGACCGCGGCATCATCCACCTCGTACTCGGCATCACAATTCGGGCAAACCAGCCGCATAACATTTCGTCCCAATTTGCTTCTGTTCTTGCTTTGGGCGTGGTTGTAGCAACGAAACCGTTCCTCTCCAAGTGTTTGTGTCCATTTCCTGTACAGGGGCCGTTGAATCCTTCCGCACCATAGGCGATGCTGCCACAGGTAAGTCCATGAAAGGCAAGTTTCCCGGTGATCTCGTTTGAAAATGCCGCCTATTCCTATGGTGGTGGTGAATTATTGTCCGAAATCTCGCTCCGCCTCGCGCCGGGGTCATTTCACTTTCTGACCGGGCCATCCGGCTCTGGCAAATCGACCTTCCTGAAACTTTGCTATGCCGAGCTTTTGCCCACCGCCGGACATCTGAGGCTGTTTGACCGCGAGGTGCGCGGCCTGTCGCGCGATGAGGTTGCCTTGACGCGCCGGCGCATAGGCGTGGTGCACCAGGATTGCCAGTTCCTCGACCATTTGCCGCTGGCTGCCAATGTCGCCTTGCCTCTGGCGGTCGCCGGTCGCCCCAGCCTGGCCGCCGACCTCAGCGATCTTCTGGGCTGGGTCGGCCTTGGCCAATTGGCCGAAGCCAAGCCGCCGCAGCTTTCCGGGGGCGAGCGTCAGCGCGCCGCTTTGGCCCGCGCCATCATCATGGGCCCCGACGTCATTCTGGCCGATGAACCCACAGGCAACCTGGATTGGGAGCTGTCCTTGCGCCTTCTGACCCTGCTGGTCGAGTTGAACAAGATGGGCAAGACCGTGCTCGTCGCAACCCATGACATGAACCTGATCCGTCAGGCCAAATCACAAATCGCAGCCCGCGTCCTGCGCATCTCCAAACGGCGCGTCCTGCTGGCCGGGGCGGATCTGTGATGGGCGATCACAGCCAGAACGACCGCGTTGTGCCACCCTCGGGTGCCTCGGCCTGGCTGACCTCCTTCACCGCGGGGGCCATGACCTTTCTGGCTGTGTTTGCCCTGGCCCTGTCCCTCGCCTCCGGCCGCCTCGCCACCCGCTGGGCCGAGGCGCTGGACCATACCGCCACCATCCGCATATCCGCCCCCGCCGATCAATTGCCCGCCCAGACCAAGGCCGTTCTAGACCTGCTGGCCACCACCCCCGGCGTGGCCTCCGCCCGGGCCGAGACCCCCGAAGAGCAGCGCAAATTGCTCGAACCCTGGTTCGGCCCGGACCTGCCTCTGACCGACCTTCCCCTGCCACAGCTGGTCGAAGTGGTCGAAGCCACGCAAGGTTATGACAGCGAGGGGCTGAAACAGCGCCTCGCCGCCGAGGCGCCGGGTGCCGTGCTGGATGACCACACCCGCTGGCGCCGACCCATGGCGCAGGCCGCATCCCGCCTGCGGCTCCTGGGCTATCTGTCCATCGTCCTGATCGGGGCTGCCATGGCCGCCATGATCACCCTTGCGGCCAATGCAGCCCTGTCCGCCAACGCTCAGGTCATCAAGGTGCTGCGTCTGGTCGGCGCCCAGGATACCTACATCGCCCGCGCCTTCGTGCGCCGCTTTACCCTACGCGCGGCTGC
>JAYSWK010000002.1:0-6466 GCA_043718085.1 Rhodobacterales bacterium | reverse complement strand
GCCGGGAAAACGGCTGCGACATGGTCGCGGTAGTTTCGTTTTCGGGAAGATGGCGTGTCTATAATGCGGATTTTGGCAGAGGGAAAGTGAAATTGCGCCGGATGCTTTTGCTCCTTGCATTCCTCATGGCGGCCCTGCCCGTCAGGGCGCAAGGCGACGCGCCCGGTCAGTTCGACTTTTACCTTCTGTCGCTGTCCTGGTCGCCCACCTGGTGCACCCTGACCGGTGACGCGCGGCACGATCCGCAATGTGATCCGGGCGGAGGGTTGGGCTTTACCGTTCACGGCCTGTGGCCACAATATGAACAGGGCTATCCGTCCAATTGCTTCACCACCCATTCGGATCCGTCACGCGCCGATACCGCCGCGATGGCAGATATCATGGGCGGGTCGGGTCTGGCCTTTTACGAATGGCAAAAGCATGGCCGCTGTTCCGGCCTGCCGGCCCGCGCCTATTTCGCCACCCTGCGCCGCGCCCGTGCGTTCATCATCCTGCCGCCGGTCTTTTCGCGGATCACCCAGGACATGACGCTGGACGCCCGCGTCATTCAGGACGCCTTTCTCGAGACCAACCCCCAATTGTCCCCCGATGGGCTGACCGTGACCTGCAAACAGGGCAAGATCCAAGAGGTCCGCATCTGCCTGACCCGCGACCTTGATCCCCGCCCCTGCGCCCCCGACGTGGCCCATGATTGCACCCTGCCCGACGCCGAACTTGACGCGATCCGCTGACCTGGCCCTTCATAGCGCCGCAAATTCTCTACCGGGATCCGAATTCGATCACGATTGTCCACGAATTCGCTCCTTTTTGCTTGTCAGTTCAAGATAGGTGAATTTTCCCCGTTAAAAAGATGCCCGTCCTGTGCAATATTGCTCAGGTCATGCGCGCAAGCAGGCACAACCCGGCCAAAGGGCCAAAGCTGCAGGGAACAGTTAGATGTTGAAAGAGTTCAAGGACTTCATATCCAAAGGCAACGTGATGGACCTCGCCGTAGGTATCATCATCGGCGCCGCCTTCACCGCCATCGTCAACTCGCTTGTGGGCGATCTGATCAACCCGATCATCGGCCTTATCCTGGGCGGGGTGAATTTTTCGGACATGTTCATCGACCTTTCCGGCACCGCACCGGCGACGATGGCCGTTGCCAAGGAAACCGGCGCCGCCGTGTTCGCCTATGGCTCGTTCATCACCGCGATCATCAACTTTCTGATCATCGCATGGGTCGTGTTCATGCTGGTCAAGACCATGAACAAACTCATGCCCAAGCCCGCTCCGGCGGCTGCCGCGCCGGCTGGCCCGTCCGAACTGGATGTGCTGAAAGACATCCTGGCGGCGGTCAAAAAGTAATCCGCCGATCCTTTGCAAAAGGCCCCCGCATCGCCGGGGGCCTTTTCATTTGGCCCTTCAAGCCGGCTTTCTGCATTCCAGCCTTGCCACGGCGGCAGCGGATCCAAGCACAGTGCCAAGGGACTTGCCGCGCGACCTTAGCGGGATGAGGTTTCATGGAAACAAACTCATGGAAATGCGCGTTCGAGCGCATGCGAGAGGCAGCGTTTTTCGCAACCATGCAAACTCATCCCGCTCTAAACTGCTTTTGGATCCCATCGGACCTCGGCTGGCGGACGGATGGTCCGCCAGCGGCGCACCGCTTCTGGCCAAAAACCCGCAACTGGCCGAAAACGAAAAGGGCGACCCCAGCGGAGCCGCCCTTGATTTTTCGCAGAAAAATCGTCCCGCCTCAGATCTTCAGCGCATCCGCAGCCGAAATCACCGGCAGTCCCAGCGCCGCACCGACCGCCGCATAGGTCAGCTTGCCCGCATGGGTGTTCAGACCGGCCAGCAGATGCTTGTCATCGGCGCAGGCTTTCTTCCAGCCCTTGTCGGCCAAAGCCAGCATGAAGGGCATGGTCGCATTGCCCAAAGCCAGGGTAGAGGTGCGGGCCACAGCGCCCGGCATGTTGGCCACGCAGTAATGCATGATGCCATCAACCTCATAGATCGGGTCCTGATGCGTCGTCGCGCGCGAGGTTTCAAAGCAACCGCCCTGATCGATCGCCACATCCACCAAAGCCGCACCCGGCTTCAACTCGGACAATTGCGCGCGGCTGATCAGCTTGGGTGCCGCGGCACCCGGGATCAGCACCGCGCCGACGATCATGTCGGCCTGACGGGCCAGCTCCATCGTGGTCGCCGCATCGGCATAGCCATTCTTGAACTGACCGCCAAAGACGTCGTCAAGATAGCGCAGCCGGTTGATCGAACGGTCCAGAACCGTGACATCCGCCCCCATGCCCGCCGCGATCTTGGCCGCATGGGTGCCCACGACACCGCCGCCAATGACCAGAACCTTGGCCGGCAACACGCCGGGCACGCCGCCCAGCAGAACGCCGCGCCCGCCATTGGCCTTTTGCAAGGTCCAGGCGCCAACCTGCGGCGCCAACCGCCCCGCCACTTCCGACATCGGTGCCAGCAAAGGCAGGCCACCCCGGTCATCCGTCACGGTTTCATAGGCGATGGCGGTGACGCCGGATTTCAGCAGGTCATGGGTCTGCTCGGGATCGGGCGCCAGATGCAGATAGGTGAACAGAACCTGACCCTCGCGCAGACGGGCCCGCTCGACCGGCTGGGGCTCCTTGACCTTGACGATCATCTCGGCCCAAGCGAAAACTTCCTCTGCCGTGGCCAGGATCTTGGCCCCGGATGCGACATAGTCGGCATCCGTAAAGCCCGCGCCATTGCCAGCCATGGTTTCCACGGCCACGGCGTGACCCCGGTTCACGGCCTCACGCGCCGCATTGGGCGTCATGCCGACGCGGAATTCCTGCGGCTTGATTTCTTTCGGGCAACCGATCTTCATGTCTTGCTCCATGGCCAGATGTTCATTTCGCCCATCGTGCCACGACGGCACTGGCAATGCTTTGAAAGTTGCGTGACGGCGCGGCGATTTCCTGGTAAGATATTGCGTGAAATCCTGGAAACTTCGGAAAAATCACCATGTCTGTGGAATTGGACGCAACCGACCGGCGCATTCTCGCTGCGCTGCAGAAAGACGCGCGCATCACCAATGCGGTGCTTTCCGAAACGGTCAACCTCTCGCCCTCGGCCTGCCACCGCCGCGTGCAGCGGCTGGAAGAGGATGGTCTGATCGCCGCCTATGTGGCGCTTCTGGATGCCCGCAAGATGGGCAAACCCACCACGGTCTTTGTCGAGATTACCCTGCAATCCCAGGCCGAAGACCTGTTGGACGCCTTTGAACGCGAGGTGGCCCGCGTGCCCGACATTCTGGAATGCCACCTGATGGCCGGATCGGCCGATTACCTGATCAAGATCATGGCCGAGGATACCGAGGATTTCGCCCGCATCCACCGCCGCTATCTGGCCCGCCTGCCCGGCGTGCGCCAGATGCAATCCAGCTTTGCCCTGCGCACCGTGGTCCAGACTACGGCTCTGGCGGTCTAAGGCCGGAAATCAGCGTCCGTTCGGCGCGGACCGCGTCGGCCGCAAAGGCCATGAAGGCGCGGATGTGCGGCAATTGATGCGCCTCGGCCGAGGCCATGATCCACCAATACGAGACCAGCCCCGCAGGCGGGTCGAAACAGCGCACCAGTCCCGAAGACAGATCGCCGATCAGGCAGGGCAAAAGGCCGATCCCATGGCCCGCCCGCAATGTGCCCGCCATGCTGGGAACCGAATTGGCGGTGGCCACAATGTTTCCCGGCGAAATATGGGCCATCAGAAACTCGGACACGGCCAGTTTTGCAACCGGGCCGGCATAGGCTACGATGCGATGCCCGGACAGCTTGTCAGGGTCCTTCGGCAGGCCGTGGATCGCCTCATAGCCTTGGGATGCGTAAAAGCTCCAGGCGACATCGGGCAGGGCCATGCGGATGATCGTGTCGCTTTCCACGGCCCCATCCGCCCGAAAGGCCACATCGGCCTCGCCCTTGGACAGATCCAGCCGATGCTCGGCCGAGACGTAATCAAAGCGCACATCCGGATTGATCTCGCGGAACCGCAAGGTGATGGGCCCGACGAATTGGGTCATCAGCACTTCGGGCGCGGTCACCCGGATTTCACCTGACGGCATGCGCCGCTTGCGTCCCGCCTCGCCCTCCAGCTTGTGCACGGCGGTTTCCACGTCTTCGGCAAAAGGCATAAGCGCGGCGCCGTCGGGCGACAGGCTGCTGCCGCGGGTGGTTCGCACAAACACGGTTGTGCCCAAGGCGTGTTCCAGCACTTCGATCCTGCGGCTGACCGTTGTCTGGTTCAGGTTCAATTCCCGCGCCGCGGCCAGCGCCGACCCGCTGCGCGCCACTGCCAGAAATATCCGCAAGTCATTCCAGTCCAGCATGATGCCGCACCCCCGCGCATTCTGCAAATATGCATAGCAGAACCCCATTGCGCCGGATAGGCCAAAGCGCCGCCCAGGCTCAATACTGCAGGCAGCTTCACCCCGAACCTTGCGAGGCCACCATGGACACCCAGACCAAAAAGGTCCCCTACCCGACCAAGCAACGCGAATTTCACAACCACCATTTCGATTCCACGATGTGGAACGGCTTCAACTTCCGCGACGATGATGTGATCGTGTCGACCTATGCCAAATCCGGCACGACCTGGACGCAGCAAATCGTGGCGCAACTTCTGTTCGACGGCGACGCCACTGTGAACGTGCCCGCCATCTCGCCCTGGGTCGATCTGCGCTTCCCCCCGCGCGAGGTGAAACTGCCGGCAATCGATGCGCAGACCCATCGACGGTCGCTCAAGACCCATTTGCCGGTCGATGCCTTGGTCTTTTCGCCCAAAGCCAAATACATCTACATCGGCCGCGATGGCCGCGATGTGGTGTGGAGCATGTACAACCACCACCTGAACGCCAATGACCATTGGTATGGCGCGTTGAACGGCACGCCAGGCCTTGTGGGCGCGCCGATTGGCAAGCCCGCCGATGATCCGGTGCAGTATTTCCGCGAATGGCTGGACAAGGATGGCCACCCGTTCTGGCCGTTCTGGGACAATATCCGGTCGTGGTGGGCGATACGTGATCTGCCCAACGTGACCACGCTGCATTTCGCCGATCTGAAGCGCGACATGGAAGGCGAGATCCGCCGCATCGCAGAATTCCTTGAAATTCAGCCCGGGAACTGGGACCAGATCTTTGAACACTGCTCGTTTGACTACATGAAATCCAATGCCGATCTCAGCGCGCCCCTGGGCGGGGCGCTGTGGGAAGGCGGCGGAAAGACCTTTATCAACAAGGGCACCAATGGCCGCTGGCAGGGTCAACTGACCGCCCAGGACATCGCCGCTTACGAGGCGCGCGCTTTGGCCGAACTTGGCCCCGAATGTGCCGCCTGGTTGGCGCATGGCAATTCGCGGTGACACCAGTCGGAATGCCGGCCTCAAATGGGCCTTTGCATCGGCGCCGTGGGCCCAGGCCTGCGGCACCGGTTCGACCATCAGACCAACCTGCCGATCCGCGACCGTCACCTCCAGTTGCACCTGCAAACCCTCGCCACGACCCGACAGCCGCCGCCAAAGCCTGCCGGATCCTGTCACATGGTTGATACATTTCCCTGCTAGAGCGGGATGAGGTTTCATGGAAACGAACTCATCGAAATACGCGTTCGAGCGAATGCGAGAGGCAGCGTTTTTCGATTCCATGCAAAATCATCCCGCTTTAGACCCCTCGTAACGCCCAAGCCGAGATCCCCATGCCCGAACCCTACCACGTCCTTTTCCTGTGCACCGGCAATTCGGCCCGCTCGATTCTGGCCGAGGCGATCCTGAACCGCGAAGGTGCGACCCGCTTCATCGCCCATTCGGCAGGCTCCCGCCCGACCGGCGCGCCCAACCCCTTCGCCCTTGACCTCTTGCGGCGCGAGGGCTTTGACACCGCCTTTGCCCGCTCCAAATCCTGGGACGAATTCGCGGCACCTGGCGCGCCAAAGCTGGATTTTGTTTTCACCGTCTGCGATTCAGCTGCGGCCGAGGAATGCCCCTACTGGCCCGGCCAGCCGATGACGGCCCATTGGGGCCTGCCCGATCCGGCGGCTGTCCAAGGGTCCGACGCCGAAAAAGCCCTGGCCTTTGCCGAGACCTTGCGCGCCATGACCCGCCGCATTCAGGCCTTTACCGCCTTGCCGCTGGCCACTATTGACGCCTTGTCGCTGCGAAAGCGGCTCAAGGATATCGGAACCGAACGCGCATGAAACTGACCGCTCAGGCCCTCGTGGCCGAAGTTCTGGGCACCGCCCTGCTGACCGCCGCCACGTTTGGCACGGCCCTGATGGCCAGCCAGCTGACTGCCGATGCGGGCCTGGCCCTTTTGGTAAATTCGCTGGCCACCGGGGCGGCGCTTCTGGTGTTGATCACCGTTCTGGGTCCGGTCTCGGGTGCCCATCTGAACCCCGCCGTTTCGCTGGTGATGGCCCTGACCAGGGTGCTGCGCCCCGCTCAGGCCGCC
>JAYSWK010000001.1:0-2584 GCA_043718085.1 Rhodobacterales bacterium | reverse complement strand
CGATCGCCGTCCAATCAGCGCGGACACGGGCGACCCTAGTGTCGCCCCAGGTGCGAAAGACCAGTTGAAAGCCTTTGGCGGTGATCTTCTCGGCGGTGATGTCGGCGCGGGAATTGTGCTTGTTGTCGATGTCCCACATCGAGATTGACGCCGTCACGATCGGTGTCTCTGCAAAGGCCTCCTTGAAGGTGATCAGATGCCGGCTTTCGCGGTCGCCCTGCCCGGTCCACATGGCCCCACCGTCCGCGAAGTCCGAAAACAACACGCGCGAACCTTGCTGGATACCAATGCTGCCCGAGGGAATTCGTTTCATCTCAACTCACACCTGCCCACACAATCTATCGGTGAAATTCGCCAAGAAAAGGTCCGGAATGGGAAAGGCCCCGAAAAATCGGGGCCTTTCCAAGACGTTTGCGGCAGGACGGGCGCCTTATTGGCCCGCCGCGGTGCGCATCGCCAACAAGTCGGCCACAACCTTGTCGGTTGCGTCCTTGTCGGGGTTCACAGCCGCCGCCAGGGTGGCATCTGCCACCATCTGGTCCATGATCGCCGGGGTCATCTCTTCCAAAGGCACAGCCTGCTCGGCCAGAACCGAAATCGAGGTCGCGGTGATCTCGGCAAAGCCGCCCGAAACCACATAGGACTTGACGCCATCCGCCGAGGTCGCCCGCAGAACGCCGGGGCGCAGGGTCGTGATCAAGGGGGCGTGCCCCTCCATCGCCGACATGTCGCCTTCGGCGCCCGGGATCTGCACCTCGGTCGCCGCGATGGATGCCAGACGGCGCTCCGGGCTGACCAGGTCGAATTGCAGGGTTCCCGCCATGTCAGGCCGCCGCCGCAGCCAGACGCTGCGCCTTGGCTTTCACTTCCTCGATGCCGCCGACCATATAAAAGGCCGCTTCCGGCAGGTGGTCATATTCCCCTGCCACAACCGCCTTGAACGAGGAAATGGTGACATCCAGCGGAACCTGCACACCGGGCGAGCCGGTAAAGACCTGCGCCACGTCGAACGGTTGGCTCAGGAAACGCTGGATCTTGCGGGCACGGGCCACCGTCAGTTTGTCTTCTTCGCTCAATTCGTCCATGCCAAGGATGGCGATGATGTCCTGAAGCGATTTGTAGCGCTGCAGCACGACCTGAACCGAACGCGCCACGTCATAATGTTCCTGCCCCACAACCGCCGGGTCCATCAGACGCGAGGTTGAATCGAGCGGGTCCACAGCCGGATAGATCCCCAGTTCCGAAATCGCCCGCGACAGGTTGGTCGTGGCGTCCAAGTGCGCAAACGACGTCGCAGGGGCCGGGTCGGTCAAGTCATCGGCCGGCACATAGATCGCCTGAACCGAGGTGATCGAGCCTGCCTTGGTCGAGGTGATCCGCTCTTGCAGCGCGCCCATGTCGGTGGCCAGCGTCGGCTGATAGCCCACGGCGGACGGGATACGACCCAGAAGGGCCGACACTTCGGAACCTGCTTGGGTAAAGCGGAAGATGTTGTCCACAAAGAACAGAACGTCCGTGCCCGACTGATCGCGGAACTGCTCGGCCAGCGTCAGGCCCGACAGCGCCACGCGCATCCGCGCACCCGGCGGCTCGTTCATCGGACCATAGACACGGGCCACTTTCGACTTGGTCATGTCTTCCAGATTGATGACGCCGCCTTCGATCATTTCGTGGTAAAGGTCGTTACCCTCACGGGTCCGCTCGCCCACACCGGCGAAAACCGAAAAGCCCGAGTGCACCTTGGCGATGTTGTTGATCAGTTCCATGATCAGAACCGTCTTGCCCACGCCAGCGCCGCCGAACAGGCCGATCTTGCCGCCCTTGGCGTAGGGTGCCAGCAGGTCGATGACCTTGATGCCCGTGACCAGAACCACCGATTCCGTTGCCTGTTCGGCAAAGGACGGGGCGGGCCGGTGGATCGACCGGAATTCCGTGGCGTTCACCGGGCCTTTTTCGTCCACCGGCTCGCCGATGACGTTCAGTATGCGGCCCAGCGTCGCGTCGCCGACCGGAACCTGGATCGGGTTGCCGGTGTCCGACACGGGTGCTCCGCGCACCAGACCCTCGGTCGCGTCCATGGCGATGGTGCGAACGGTGTTTTCGCCCAGATGCTGGGCCACTTCCAGAACCAGTTTCTTGCCGTTGTTTTCAGTGATCAGCGCGTTCAGAATCGCAGGGAGCGCCCCTTCGAACTGCACGTCGACCACAGCGCCGATCACCTGGGTGATCTTGCCAGCTGCGGCAGCTGCTTTCGGTGCTTTTGCCATGTCGTTTCTCCGGTTCCTTAGAGCGCCTCAGCGCCCGAAATGATTTCGATTAGCTCTTTGGTGATCGCGGCCTGACGGCTCCGGTTGTACTGGATCGTCAGCTTGTTGATCATTTCGCCTGCGTTGCGGGTTGCGTTGTCCATGGCGGACATCCGCGCGCCCTGTTCGCTGGCGCCGTTTTCCAGAAGCGCGGTAAAGACCTGCGTGGCCACGGCCCGGGGCAGAAGGTCGGCCAGGATGGCCTCTTCGCCGGGTTCATAGTCATAGACCGTGTTGGCGACACTTGCTTCAACCTGCGCCGGGATCACCTGCAACGC